>CAYUAN010000294.1:0-13483 GCA_964442545.1 uncultured Prolixibacteraceae bacterium
AAGAAAAAGCTTGACGTCAGCATGTTTTACGGCTATGTGCCCAAAGCATTCTCCGTTACGGACCTGCACAGTATCAGTTTGCAGTTGACATTCAAATTTTTACACTACAAAATAAACGACAAACTTGATTTTCTGCCGCTGAATTTCGGTTGGTATGCACACCATACTTTCGGAAGTGAGTTTTGGATTACTTTACCCGATAAATATTCCGATGGATATTATTGGTGGTCGCCGGGACGAAATGCGGGAATTTTTCTTGGAGCCGAATTAAAAACAAAACTATTAGCGACAAAATCGCCGGCCTCCGGCACCGCGTTTTATGTGCGTGTGGGTTCGCGCGGGCTCTATATTGCCAGTAAGGTGGGAAACAGTAGTATTCCCTTTACCGATATTCTTGAATTAGGATTTGGAGTAGCTATTTACCGTTAATGATGATGCGAAAAATATTTATCATAGGTATATTTCTTTTGATTCCGGCCATAATGCCGGCGCAGGATACAAACGATCGTTTTATACCAAAGATTACACTGGCAACCATTGCACAAGAGAGCAACGGGAACTCTTACATCACTTTCCCGACCGATGTGGGCAATATTGAGCCATTATGGTTTGAAGCAAACCTGATTCCAAGTTTTAATATTCATGCGAGTAAAGACTCCCGGCTTATGGGGGTGCTAACCCCACAAATTATCATTCGTATGTACCAGCAAGAATCATTTCCGGTACGCACACCCAGCTATATGCCTCAGCTCACTGTTTATTATGCCCTCAGCTCAAAACTGCGGGTACACAGTTTAAATGCATTTCTGAAACTCGCTCACCATTCCAACGGACAGGATGGAAACTTTTATAATCCTGACAGCACCATCAATACCCTAAACGGAAATTTTGCCACTAATTATATTGAGTTGGGTGTGGTTCGTACGCATTATAATAAACGGTTCAACGCCGTACAGTTCTTTTCCACTTCGCTGGAGATGCACCCAAAAGGGCTTACGATCGATGAACTGGACGGAATTTATAGCCGTTACCGCTGGCATAGTGTACTATCATTCTTCAAATTGCCCGTAGATAAAGATGATGATACCGAGCGAAAAGCAAGCCTTTCTATTAAAGGAGAATTTACCTGGATGTTTGGTGAAATTTACAATTGGAATACTTTTTCGGAAAAACGTATTAATGTTCGTTTAACCGTTTTTTATCATCCGAAATTATTAGAAGACATCGGCATTTTTGCCCAAATATATAGCGGAATGGATTACTACAATATCTATTTTGACCATCAAATCTCCGTATTTCGATTAGGAATAATGACAGATAAATTAAGATTTTAAACCAAAAAATAGAGCAATGAAACAACTAAGACAAATTGGATTGATGATTGTGCTGATCGTTTTGACAAGCACTTATGCCAAAGCACAAAACCTGGTGGATATTTCAGGTTTTGGACGTACCTACGAAGGGGTGTTGACAAATAATGGCGACTTTGGTATCATTCAACAAACACTGAATCTTAATTTCGAAAAGCGAGGCGATAAAGTAGCATTAAAAGCAAACCCAATGCTGTATATGTATAATGCCGATAGCTTCGATTTCCGCTTACGCGAATTATACTTAGATTTTTATTTTACAAATTTTGACTTACGCGTGGGTAAGCAACAGGTTGTTTGGGGGAAAGCGGATGGTGTATTCATCACAGATGTGGTGTCTCCCTTAAACCTGACGGAGTTTTTACTCCCCGATTTCGACGAAATCCGTATTGGTGTAATCGCGGCTAAACTTGATTATTACATTGGCAACAGTACCATCGAAGCCATTTGGATACCACAATTTACCCCGACAAAAAAGCCGGCCAATAATTCCATCTGGTATGTTCAACCTGATTTTCCGGCACCGGCTACTTTTGATTGGAGCAAAAGTGAAGTTGCTCCGTCGCTGTCAAACAGTGAGTTTTTCTTGAAATACTCACTGATGAGTTCTAATATTGATTTCGATTTGATGGGCGGTTATACCTGGGATGACAATCCGGCTATGCATGTGCAGAAAAAATTCGGCATGGATACCAGTGTGGTGCCACCCAAACCAATACTTACCGGCTTGGAGATTACTCCGGAACACCACCGCTTGTCACTTTTCGGGGGATCATTCAGTAGCGAAATCTTCGGTTTGATTTTACGCGGAGAGGCCGCATATTATGTAGGCAAATATTTCCAGACAGAAGACATGAAAGCTGTTGACGCCTTGGTGGAAAAAGATTACCTGAATTATGTAGTGGGGCTTGATTTTAATATCGGTAGCGTTAAACTTAGCGGCCAGTTTATTTCAAAGGTAATTTTCGATTACGAAGATAAAATGATTGATGATGAAGTAAACAATATGGCCACGGCTTTGATTCACTATGACGCCTTGCGCGAAACCTTGCATTTGGAACTGTTCTCTTATATTGGATTAACCAATGGTGACGCCCTGATTCGACCTAAGATTACCTACGATTTTGACGACAGTTTCTCCGTATTGCTGGGAAGCAATATTTTTGTAGGCGATTCCGAAGGAATGTTTGGTCGCTATACGGATAACTCCATGGTTTATACAAAAATTAAATACAACTTTTAAGAACATATGAAACAAATCAAAATTCTTATTGTCCTGATGTTTATGTTTGGCATAACGCAGGCGCAAAATCCCGATGCGATTATCGGAAAATATCATTTGCCCAACGACCTTGATGTGGAAATTTTTAAGGTGGGAAATGAATACCAGGGCAGAATTATCGGACTGAATAATTATGAAAACGGACAAACCATAGATTTGAATAATCCGGATGAATCATTACGAAACACACCCCTGATCGGGATGGTTATCATAAAAGGGTTGCGATACGATCCGGATGAAAATGAATGGATAGATGGTGAAATGTACGGCCCCGAAAAAGGAATGGTCTTTAATCTTAAGGTTACCGAGATTCGTGATAAAGAAATTGAAGTTGTGGGCTCCAAATTTTTTATTTGGCGTACGCTGCAATGGCAAAAAATAGGGTCGTAAAAACAAAAACTACCGGAATAAGTCAAACTTGTATATCCTAATTTTTTCTTAATTTATTAAAAGCATATCTTGATGAATGTCTATCGGATATGCTTTTATTTTACAAAATATTACCCAAAGTGAACAAACTCATATGGATCTCCTGCTCGTCCGCGTGGAGGAATTCGGATTGAAAGATAAAGATGTCGTATTACCCGATACCGGAAAATTTGTAAACCAGGATTTGCAAAAACTGTATGACCAGCTCGTACAACAAGGAACCGACTCAATAATCGCAGCATTTATTGTCGGCGCCACTATTGAAGAAGTCGATATAGTCGACCTCCATAAATTTATAGATAAAACCGAAAATGAAGATTTAAAATGCACCTATAATGTTCTGATTACCGGTTCAAGAAATCACCTGCGTGCTTTCGTAAAAGGCATGAACAATGTCGGCTACACCTATTGCCCACAATATCTTGACTCTACAGAATATCAGAACATTATCAACGGATCGCATGAAAAAGCACCAAGCTGCAATTAAGATATCACTCAAACAAATCAGAAAGCCCACTCCTGGCAGCGTGGGCTTTTCTGGTTTATAACGAAGCCCTAAAATAAAAATATTTTTCCTGCTTCATTTTTGGAATACTTTTTGGTTTTCGATAACGTTCACTAAAAAGTAATACCATGAAAAAGTTAATCAGTTTATACCTATTATTTCTTATCCCGTTTTTGAGTAGCGCACAAGAATTGAATACAATCGCCTTTAAACGGGGAGAAAAAATCACCTACCGCTTTTATTATCACTCAGCCGTAACCGGAAATGTAACAGCGGGAGAATTGGTTAGTGAAATAAAACCCTATGCTGCATATATTGATGGTAATCCAAGCTATCATGTTGTGATGGAGGGAAAAACAAAGGGAGCTTTCAATTGGTTTTTCAAAATTCGTGACCGTTTCGAAACATATATTGATGAGCATAAACTGGCACCCCGCTTGTTTAAAAAGCGTATTAAAGAAGGGGACTACGAAACCAGTCGGGATGTACGCTTCGAGCCGGATTCAGGACGCATTTTTTACCATAACCTCAAAAATGGTATGAAAGGCACGGTTCATTCCCATTTGAATGTTCAGGATATTGTTTCCTCATTATATTATATCCGTAATTGGGATTTTTCGCAAGCCAAACCCGGCCATAAATATTATCTCAACATTTTCATTGACGATAGTATTCATAAAATTCAATTTGAATATATCGGACTGCAGAAAGTGGAAACCAAATTAGGCAAAATCGAATGTCTGACCTTTAAGCCGCATGTATTAACCGGAAATGTTTTCGCAGAAGAAAGTCCGATGACGGTTTATGTTTCCAACGACGCCAATCATTTGCCCATATTTGCCGTAAGCAAGGTAATGGTTGGGTCGGTACGGATGGAGCTGATTGATTATCAAGGATTGAAATACAAATTAGCCATAAAGTAAAAAAGCAGTAACCCGATGATTACCGCTTTCGTCTCCTACCTGGTACCGACAGCAATTTTAATGCACTACAATCAATTTCATTTGGCGGGAAGTCATTTCCGTACCACTGATTATTAGATTATAAACCCCGTTTGGCAGTTTACTAATATCAATTGTGCGCTGCTGTCTGCCCGGAGGGAAATACTCGTTTTGCGCATAAACCAAGATTTGTTTCCCCAGTAGGTCATATACTTCAATATTTAATATTTTTTCTGATCCAAGCTCTAATATCAGATTAACCTCCGACACAGCAGGATTCGGAAACAAACGTATGGAGGTTAACACATCCTCCGATTCCTGAACACCGGTGATTTGCCCGTTTCCGATATAAATGTTTATATCAGATTTATTCCTGTCCCCTTCCGAGGTTATGGTTGTCGAGGGAATCACATTATAGTTTATCAGGTCGGCATATAAATAATACTTATGGTAGGGCAGGTCACTAAAATTGTAATAACCTTGCGCATCGGAAAGGGTATAACCCAGTAAGAAATTATCATCATCCAACAAATAAATAGGCACATTGGTTACCGGATCGCCCGGGGCTTTTGCCGTACCTTCCAGCACATAACCCTCAATAGATGACCGCCCGTTCCATTGTTTTATCTCACTCAGATTCATAGGATAATCATAGCCCTGAGTAGCAAGATCAAAAGCAGGAATATGATTCCAATGTACACTATTACCGTAATAGGCAGGCGCATAAGTTGTGTAAAATGTCGAGGACGGCAAAGGCACCACCTTGGTCATATAGCGGCCTACAGGGATCATATCAAAATAATAATAACTGATATTCAGACTATCCACATAAATTACCGAGGCCGAATCATAAAGCGAATATTTCCCGCTACTGCTATGGTATTCAAACAAATATACCATCCCTGTATCCAGATATGATGTTCCTCTAAAAATCTGTCCGGAAATATTTACCAGAGGGCCTCCGCTTACATTTATCTTTTTACATTTATTCGCGATACAAGTATCCATTGTCCAAGGATTGACGGATATCGTTTTCAGGCAAACCTGAAATGTCCCGCCATGATAATAGGTATGCAATATCGTTTGACCTGTGTCTGTGGGCGTGCCATCTCCAAATGACCATTCGTATGTTGTCGGGAAAGTCGTATTTACCGAGGCTTGAAGATATACGGACAAATTACTCACCACATGATTAAAATTATTAGAACATGAGCTGCCTGGAAATACAAATACGGTGTCGCAATAGGTCGAACTACAATTGATATTAGTATCCTCAGCAGTCAGACAAACCTTAAATGCACCGGCAGTACTGTAATTATGTGTAGGCGAAACTTGATGTGCAGTATCTCCGTCTCCGAAAGTCCATAAAAATTTATTCGCAGTTACGGAGGAGGTATTTATAAAATTTACCTTTTTGAAATTATTACCTGATTGCCAATAAGTAAATCCCGCTTGACATAAGGGCATTCCCGAAGCACAAATTTCCAACATAGCGATCCCCGGGGTATAGCTGATTACCGTATCGGTTACCGGTGAATTATTACAATCCATGGTCGTAGCATAGAATTTTTTATGTACGCCATAAGGCAAATACAAGGTGTCGTAAAAGAGACCGGAATTATTGGTATAAACAGTTTTGGTATAAGAAGCATTATGCTGCGTGATAACGACCATCTTATTCGGTATTCCCGCTAATGAAGCTGTATCGCGAACCATTCCCGTCAGTAGGTAGTACTGCGCCGATAAATCTGCCGTAGCCCATAAAAGCACTATGCCGAAGACCAGCTTAAGCCATGTAATCGTTTTTATCATATATCGTTTGTTTCTTTTTACTTTATGATATAGTTAATTCCCATATTCACTCCGTAATGATTATAGCGTGTGCTATTATCTCCGGCAAACAGGGTATTGATATTTGTTTTATACGTCGGCTGAACACTTACCGATAAACGTCTATTTAAATGGTAATTTACCCCTACAGTTAAAATATAATTCATCATTTGATTGGTATAGGGGCTGTTATCCGGTGTTATATCCACCAGATTATTTTGTGCATCCAGGAATTTACCCGTTGAGTTTACCCTGAATCCAAAGGAAACACCGGTGCTTAGCTGCAGCCCTAAATTCTTAAAACGGAATTCATAACCCAGCATCAACGGTATTTCGATATAACGATAACGGTTTTCAGCCTGAATAGCCAAATGCTCATAGTATAAGCTGTCCTCTGTTATCCATTTGTACGAAGTATCCGAATGCTGAACAGCATCATACATTATAACAATAACTCCGGACGGATCTACAAAAATTCCTGTACTATCATAGGTGTAATACTCCTTTACTTCCATTTTTGAATAGCCGCTGGTATCATGCATTTCAAGTTTTTGACTGAAGGTGCGATTTTCACCATACTCGGCATAAGCTAATCCGGATTGAATAAACCAATTATTTATATGGAACTTAACATTTAGTTCTATAGAAGGTACGGTAATACTTGCCGGCGGACCGGGAGTCATTATTGGTGCTCCTTCCTGATATTCCGTCTTTTCGTTTGAGAATATCCAGGCCGGGCCACCCAAGAGGTCAACAGACCAACCTGTGGCATAATGCGTACCGGCAAGCTCGCCGGGTTCGGGCAGGCTTGATTCGCTTGCAATATCAGCATTCGTATCGTTATTTTCTGTCGGGATAATTTCTGTTTCTTCCGTTTCATTTAGGGTAACAACTTCCTCCGATTCCGCATTTGTTTCCTCTTGCGAAACAACAGCGCTTTCTTCTTGTGCAACAACTTGCGGCTCTTCTTTAGCGGCAATAGCTGTCTCTTCCCTGTTTACCGCATTATTTTCTTCATTATTCCCGGCCGCCGGCTGTTCCGTGCGCATAGCCGTAGTCTCCGGCTGTTGTTCTTCCGCGGGATTCACTTTAGATTCTTCGACACTGTTCACTTCCGGCATGTTTTCCGCTCCGGCCTGTTCAGCTGATTCTACCGACTGATTTGCCGATTCAATATTTTGGGGGACGGCAACATCCTTGGCCGCCTTGTTTTCTCCGGCAACCACAGCAGCAGGAGCAGGAATAACAACGGGCTCCTTCTTATCGGTTTGCGACTGAATTGCCGGCTTCGGATTATCTGCTTGCTTTGTGCCGGCTAATGCATTCTCCGTTTGGGCTTGGATCTGGGATTCCGTTTGAGCTTGGACGCCAGCTTCCTGAGCAGCATGCTCTTCCGTTTCCACTTGCTCTTGCGGAGCATCAGCTATCCTTGAACCGGATGAGGAAGGTGTTTCAGCGGATTTAACGGACGGAGCCGTAGCAGGGGCTGCCTCTTGTTGTGGCTGTTCTTGGTGCACCACAGGAATATTTTCTTTGGGTTGAATTTGCGCATCACTTTTATTGATAAAGAATATATACGCCAAAATTGCCGCAGCGGCACCCAAACCAAACCACAACCACATACGCTTTTTATGCTTGGTCGAACGGGCCGTTGCCGGGCCTGCCGCATCCAGTCCCGAAGCGATATTCGCCCAAGCCTGCTCGGACGGCTCGACACGCAGGTCGCCCAACTGTTCTTCAAACAGCTTGTCTATTTCGTTATATTCTTTCATCTTTCGTTGTTGCCTCTTTTTTCTTGTTCCATTCGATTCAGGACTTTTTTCAGATAAATCCGCGCCTTCGCCAATTGCGATTTGGATGTGTTGACTGAGATATTCAGCATTTCCGCGATTTCCTTATGCTTGTATTTTTCAAATACATACAAATTAAAAATAGTGCTATAACCTTCCGGCAATTCGCGTATGGCATCCAGCATCTCTTTTTGTGAAAAGCGAGTCTTGGGCATCGGAGCATCATCAGCAATGATATCAGTTTCCCGTATATCTTCAATGTTACGGTGTGTGTTCGTTTTTTGCGCTTTATGATAATGATTTAAAGCCGTATTCACCATGATTCGCTTTATCCATCCTTCGAATGAACCTTCTTCGCGAAAGCGGTCAATATTTGCAAACACTTTGATAAAGCCCTCTTGCATCACATCTTCCGCTTCGTCTTTGTCCTTGGTATAACGCAAACAGATACCCAGCATTACAGGCGCAAAGTGGCGATAGAGATGCTCCTGAGCAGCCCGTTCCCCTCTCTTACAACCTTCAAGTATCCGTTGTTCAATACTCATGGAAACCGCTTCAAAGATAATAGTATAGCAAAAGGGTTGCCTGAAAAATCAGCGCTGACACCTCTTTAGCTTAAAATTATCTGTTTGTTTTTAATTAATACTAACCGTCCATATAGATAACGGACTTTAACTTCCTGTCCAATATTCTTCAAAAATAATGATATATCATTATTTTGTTAGACACCATATAAGGGCAAAAGGTTGGGTTGTAAAATAAATATTACAAAAAAGCCCCGAAAAAATCGGAGCTTCTCTATTATTTCGTCATCAACAAGCTTAATTTCCTTCGCCCATTTTTAACATTTCTTCTTCATAAGTCTTACGGAACCGCTCACGGTCATAAAGGGTTTCCATTTTCTTGTTCTGTGAAATTCCTTTATCGATACCATTGTAAATATCGTCCTTGCTTACCTCAATGGCCATATATGTTTCATACGATCCGTCATCTTTCTGGCCGGTTTTTTCACAAATAATGGTTACGTCCACCAGTTTTTGTTTTACCACATCGCGGGTAATATTTTCAAAAGTCTGACTGAATTCTGTTCCGTCACCGGCATCCATTTCGTTTACATAACGCTCGGTAACCGACTTCAAGGTGGACTGAATCAATGAGGCCAAACGCTGCTTGGTCATCAAAAGAGCCTTTTCGCGTGAAGTAGCCAAATCTTTACTTTTCCCAACACTTGCCGCACGGAAATACTTTTTGTCCGAAGATCCTTTATCCACACACGGCAGTTTCAGCTCGTGGAATCCGCCGGTACGCTCGGCTGTATCTTTATCCATTTTTTTCGATCCGCCGCAGGAGCTAATTACCAATGCGCTGATAAGCACCATTGCGATTAAACCTATTTTTCTTGTAATTGTTTTCATGATTTTCTGATTTTTATGATTATGTATTAATTTATTTTCTTTTACTTACTTACAAATATACTATTAGTTTTTGCGCCATTCCTGAAAAACAAAAAGCAAGCCAAATTTTCGTTTCTTATATCAATCGCATTAAAATTGCGCCTAAACCACTTTCGTTAATTTCTTCAGCCGCTTTGGTATAGGCCTTGTCCCGGGCTATCTTTGCATTATAATCCACTCCTTTGTATTTAGGCGAAGTGAATGTTCTGAGTGTTTGCTTTTGTTTTGCATTTATTATTTCTACCGAATACCCCAGCATACTGGTTTTAATCTTATTTTGGTCGGATGAGGATTCATTCGTACGAATTTTTAATACTAAATCGGCCGATTTACGATTGTCGGTTACCGGAAATGAGTATTTCCCCAGCAGCCCTTTAATCGCCGATTCCAGCATAACAAAGTTTTTATCCCTGCCACCTTGAGACTGAATATAAACTTTTGGCAAGGTATAAACCACCGGAACCGATACCGGATTGGCACGCCAGGCATCTGTTATCGATTTTAGGAATTTTTTATCCGCACTCTTTATGGGCAATACTTCATCCTTATCTATTTCCAGCTTTACATAAATTGCTTCGTCGCGGTATTGCAGATCCTCAACAGCTACTTCCGTTACCTTGCTGTTGGTATAAACCGTGGCTTGATAAGGGATACTCTTTTTGCGGTAATAAACACGAACCGGAAATCCGGACAAAAGCTTTCCTTCGCCATTGATAACCGAAACGGCCAAAGATGCCTTATATCCGTTATCCATATTCAAATACAATTTGGCCGGAGAAACCTTTAAATCAAAATCCGACAAAATACGGGTTAACGCACTCTGAATCTCCAGGTCAAGCCGCTTTTTCTCCTCATTATCGGTATAATACACCGCCTCGTTCCAATACTTTTTTAATTCCAATAAGGCATTCAAATAGGTCTTGATAGCGGCGGGATAATCCAGGCCGTCCTCTTTTTTTCGCCCCTGACGGAATAAGGCGGCGGCACGATCGGCGGCGGCCTTTTTACGCTCGGCTTGAATTTCTTTCCATTTAGCCTTCGACAGACGGTAATACACCATGTATTCATTATCGGTTTCGTAAGATCCCACCATTTGATATCCGGCCAAATCCTTGCTCATTTCCATTTGGATATAATTGGAAAAATCAGAGCGGAATCCGCTTTGGTCCTCATAAGAGGAAGCGATACTGTTAGACTGGATATTCACGCTTATTTCCGAGGCCAAATCGTTCAGCGCTTTTCGCTTGGCCACCTCACGGTAGTTATCAGGATAATTGAGCTTATTAACCCGGGCGATGCCAATATAATACATGCTGCTTACCGGGCGTTGCTTCACCCATTGCGGGGCTTGCTCCATTTGCTCGACATTGCGTTTGGCGGTTTTCGAACTCCCGCATCCAAGCGTAAGAAACCCGATCAGGATAATCGATATAATCAGTTTGCTGCTCATTTCTGAAAAGTGCTTAATACTCGCCTTGCAATCGTATTGGCGGTTATCTTATAAACTTCGTTGGTTAAATCTCCTTTGCTGGCTAATCGACGATTGGCTTTCAGCAGGCTTTGCAATTCGCGGTAGCCCGAGGTATATACCGAGCCTTCACGACTGGGATATAAATTCGGCTTATTCCCCTGATAATCCACATAATGCACACGCGATTCATAACTTTTGTTGATAATATCCGTGGATAATAACTCGCCGGTACTCAAGGACACAATTTTATAGGAAGTCGTAATACTTACTTTCCGGTAAGCCTGATATTCATAATAGGTTACCGTTTTGTATTTTGTGCGGTAGCGGTATTTGTCCGCCTCTTTATCGTAATATTTTTCACTGTAGGATTCAAAACCCTTTCGTGCAGTTTTACGCAAAGGTTGCTCTTCGACATCATAGGTGGTTACATCAAAGATCACCACGTAGCTAGCCGTTGAAATAGAGCCTACTTCCACCTGGCCATCATCCTTAGCCATACCGCTCAGGGCAATTTCCTGTTCCTTTAGCACCTTATCTATATCATCACGGTCCACCAATTTTATAAAAGGGTCTTTGGCTTTCATAATTTCGTTCATGGTGAACTGCTTGACATTTTTAGCGTAAAGCGAATAACGACTGTTTTTGGTACTGGCAAAAGCCAGGGTGATTTGCCCCATTTTCAGCACATAATTCATATGTGCACGGGTATCTTTATAATTACCCACACGGCTTAAAATCTTATTGTAAATATCATAAGCCCGACGCCATTCTTGCTCGTCTTTCAGCTTTTCGGCCTTGCGGTAATAAGGCTCCAGATAAGCAATATTGCGCAATTCGGCAACATCACGGTAATTTTGGTCGAATTTATATACTTCATTAAAATGCTGTTCGGCAGCCTTGAAGTTCTCGATACCCATTTCCTTCAAGCCGTCATTATACTCCCGCTTAATATATTCGTCCAAAACGTCCTCATACTTTTGCTCGTAATTGGGCTCTATAACCAAATCCACATTTACTAAACGAATCTGCTTTTGGTAGCTCAGGGCTTCCTGATATTTATAAACTGCGGTTTTGTAATCTTCGCGTGCCGCCGCTTTCGAAAAATCCTGAAGGTAAGTCTGCAACACCCGTGTACCCGTGCGCTTCATCCCCAAAAGGGCATCGGTATTGCCCGAATTTTTAATTACCGCCTGATAATACAAATCGGCCGCCGCAACATATTGGCCGGCCTGCTCCATTTTCGCGGCCTTTTTCGATAAACTTTTCGATGTTACACAGGCCTGAAGCAGCAATAAAATCAAGGGTATTATAAGTAAAATTCGTTTCATTCGCCTGTCGTTTTTTTCATTTGACTGTACTTCCCGGACATTTAGCCGCCCTAAGCAACAAAATGTCTTTATTCTTTTAGTGATTGCGGCAATTTAATAATTAACAAAACTAAAAAATATTTCGAGCGAAATCTATACAAGTTTTGTGCTAAAACTTAATTTAGAGAAAAAATCAGGCATTTTGCCCGGGAAGTTTCCGGCCGACGAATAATTTAATCTAAAGTAAATCACTGGCCAGATTAGCCAATTCGGAGCGCTCGCCCTTCTCCAAACGGATATGAGCGTAAATCCCGTTGTTTTTTACCTTGTCAATCAGATAGGAAAGCCCGTTCGACTGCGAATCGAGATAGGGTGTGTCAATCTGATACACATCGCCCGTAAAGATGATTTTGGTATTCTCGCCTGCACGGGTAATGATGGTTTTTATCTCGTGGGGCGTCAGGTTTTGTGCTTCGTCCACTATAAAAATAATATTCGACAGGCTGCGTCCGCGGATATAGGCCAAAGGTGAAATCAGCAATTTTTCTTTTTCGAGCATCATATCAAAATTGCGGTATTCCTTATCGTTTTCGTTAAACTGGTTTTTGATAAATTTCAGATTATCAAAAAGGGGTTCCATATAAGGATTCAGCTTGGATTTAATATCGCCGGGCAAATATCCGATATCTTTATTGCTTAGCGGCACTACCGGCCTTGCCAGAAATATTTGTTTGAAATCACGCTTTTGCTCCAAGGCCCCTGCCAGGGCCAGCAGGGTTTTTCCGGTTCCGGCCACCCCTTGCAGGGTTACCAGTTTCACATCGGGATTGAGCAAGGCATGCAGCGCAAAAACCTGCTCGGCATTACGCGGGCGGATACGCAGACAGGTGCGTTTTTCCACACGCTCAATCAGTTGGGTAATCGGATTGTAAAAAGCCAAAGCCGACGATTTCCCGTTACGCAAAATAAAATATTGATTGGCAATAGGGTCGTCAATACCCACTTCTTCGGGCGTAACGGCACCTTCTTCGTATATTTTTATTATCACTTCGGAAGGAAGATTTTCAATCAGGCGCTTACCGGTATAAAGCTCTTCCACATTTT
>CAYUAN010000295.1:0-5509 GCA_964442545.1 uncultured Prolixibacteraceae bacterium
ATATTTTTCAACACCACTTTGCTACCCACGGCAATTCTTTTTAGCTGAATATCCTTCACAATTTCCTGATAACCCTCCGACTTCTCTATATTCACATGGTCGGAATAAAAAAGGCAATCCTCGGCTTTAACCGCAATGCCGTAATCCTTTCCCGAAGGCAGGGATACCAAATATTTACCGCTAAGCTTGTTCGACTCAAAAGTAGCTATCAGTTCGCCGGTATTATTATCCGTAAGTTCAATGGTAGCATAAATCGGTTCGTGTGTAAATTCATCGGTAATCGTACCTTTTAAAATGGTCAGATTGGCTTCCTGCAAAACAACAGCCGCCTCAACGGAATTATCCCGTACACCTTTAGTCCTGAAGGCAAGCAATTGGTCTTCAACCGCGTCAGCTACAGGCTTTTCCGGCCCCAGGAAAGTAATCATATAAATATCACTCTTATTTATCGGGTCCTGTGTAGAAGCATAAAAAGCATGGCGCCCGCTGGCATCAATACTCAGAAAAACATCGTCGCCTGTTGTATTAATCGGATAACCCATATTCACGGGTTCCGACCAATGGCCGCTATCGTAGGTAATCTTGAAAATATCGTAACCGCCCATCGTATTATGGCCTTTCGAGCTGAAATAAAAAGTCCGCCCGTCGGGATGCGCGAAAATCGCAGCCTCCTGATAAGGAGTATTCACCTTCGGTCCCAGATTTTCCGCTTTTCCCCAGCGCCCTTTTTCATCACGCACACTTTTATAAATATCGTGCTTCCCGTAGCCGCCTTCGCGATTACTGACAAAATATATTGTCTGATAATCATAGGAGAATGCCGCCGATGATTCGTGAGCGGAAGTATTGATATTTTTATTCAGTTTTTCGGGCTTTGTCCATTCATTGCCATCCAGGCGACTCATATAAATATCTCCACCTTCATCACCACGATAAATATACAATTGCTGTCCGTCGGCCGATATTCCGGCAACAGCATCATGACTTTTCGTATTCAAAGGTTTACCGGGATTTACGGCTTTCATCCATTTTCCGGAACTGTCTTTCTCGGCTATATAAATATCTTCATAATAATCGTCAATAGCCGGGTCTTTCTCGCCGCCCACATTTTCGGAACGACGGGACGTGAAGAAAATCACACTTTCATCGGCATTTACCACCGGTCCGTATTCCACATTGTGCGTATTGATTTCCGGAGGCAAAGCATCAACAAATACCCGCACCGGATGCGCTACCAACTCTTTTCCGTTATTACACTCCTCGACATGCTTATTGATGGAGGCCTCATATTCTTTCAGTTCGTCCGGGCTTAATCCGCGACGAAAGTCTTCCAGTGTACTGATTGCTTTATCAAATTGATAGTCGCGCTGGTATGCAATTCCCAACAAAAAGTTTAATTCCTTGGCCACTTTCGGGTTGGTCATTTTTGCTTTTTCCAAAAATTCAATTGCATCTTTGGTGTCTTTGGTGGCAAAAAAACAAGCTCCCAGCTTAAAATTCAGCAGGGCATTTTTTTGATTAAACGCATAAGCATCCAGGTAAAATAACTTAGCATCTTCAAATTTCGGGTTATCGGCATAAAAGAGTTTGTCGCCATTCTTAATATTTTTTAGCGCTGTTTTCAGGCCCTCCTTATCATCCGGAAAATTATCTTTTGTAAATTCCACATTCTGAGCATTGAGCGCCATACTCACAAACAGAAATACCGGGATAAATATTTTATATAGTTTCATAATTTCTTCGTTAAATTCTTTTCCGTTTTATGCATTACTTCTCACATTGCGGCAAATAGGCTTTCGCCGATTCAATGCCTAACTGATATGCCTTACGCCAATCTTCACAGGCTCCTTTCATATCACGCAACATCTCGCGAACAATAGCGCGGTTGAGGTAGGCAAATCCATAATCAGGATCCAACTCAATGGCCAGATTATAATCCTTCAAAGCCGCCTCATATTCCTTCATCTTATATTTCACATTACCACGGTTATTATAGGCATAGATATAAGCCGAATCCAATTGCAAAGCTTTATCAAAATCAGCTAAAGCCTTGTTATATTCACCTTTATCTTTATACGCTACCCCGCGTAAGTTGTAGGCAATCACAAAATCGGGTTTAATTTCAATCGCCTTGGAATAAGATTTTATGGCTTCATCCAGTTTTTCCTGTTTGCGTTGCACACTTCCCATATTGCTGTACGAAATCGCCATAGTAGGATCCGCCGCCACCGCCTTTTGGTAATCGGCAATCGCTTCGTCATATTTTTTCAGCATCCGCTTGGCACTTCCCCGGTCGTTAAAAGCAAAAGCATAATCGGGTTTATATTTCAAAGAAGAATCGTACAATTGAATAGCTTCCTCATAATTTCCTTTTTCGAAAGCGATGCCGCCCAGATAATAATACGACTCGCCGCGTACCGTACTCGAATCGATGGCAACAGCCTGTTCAAAATCGGCCTTGGCATCAGACAGCTCATTTAAATCAACCCAAACCGTGCCTCGCAGATAATACGCTTTATCATACTCATCCAGCAGAATCACATTATTCAGATTCACCAGGGCGGAATCGGGATTTTTCAACTCAATAAAGCAAAGAGCCGCATTGTAATAAGCTTTTGGAAAGTTGGGTTTTATTTTTACGGCTTCGCCAAAACTATGTAACGCTTTGCGAAATTCCCCCTTGGTATAAAGTTCCACACCCTCATTATATAATTTCTCGGCAGCCTGCATATCCGATTCACTCAAAACACTAACCGTATCCTGAGCCGGAATGCTATCGTTAACCGGCGCCTTTTCAGAGGATTGCTGCTGCGCAAAAACTGCACTGCCAAACATGAGCAATGCAAAAGCTAGAAATAAATTTCTCATATAGTTCTTTTTGAATTAATGTGTTTCTGTTTCTTATCTGCGATTTTACGCAGTTTTATTGAAAATGTTGCATTTAGCACGGCTTTTTCCGTACCCGGAAAAGACAGGACTCAAGAGCTTTTGGCGTCTGTTTGGCATCGCTTAAAGATGAAGTCCGGATTTCCTCATTGATTTCCTGTTTCAAGCGCTTTTTCGCTACCTTTGTCCACCGATTTTTTAAATCATGGCAAAGGATTATATAGCAAAAAGGAGGCATAAAATTAAAAAGCTGATGCGGTATCATAAATACCCTGCATTGTTGCTATCCTTGTTTATCATTGCCTTTGCACTTTCGGGCATTGTACTGAATCACCGCATTACTTTTGCCAAATTCTCCGTTGACCGTGACTTGCTGGGCACACGCTATCAATACCGCAACTGGAATATGAGTTCCTTAAAATCGGTATTGCGCATGGATTCCACACATTATATCCTGTATGGGAATGTGGGCATGTGGATGGCCGACTCGAACCTGGAAAATATGCGGCGTTTCGACCGCGGACTGCCCGAAACCGTGGATCAGCGCAAGGTCGGAATAATGTTTCGCAATGCCCGTGGTGACCTTTTCGCGGGGACGCTTTTCGCGCTCTATCATTTGCCGGCAGGCGACAGCCTCTGGCAGGAGGTTCCTTTGCCCAACGGGAGCGAGCGGGTTTATTCCATTCTGGAAAACAAGCACGGCTTTTATGTGATGACCCGGAATCATATCTATCATGCCGCCAACAGCAGCCCTCCCTTTGAATTTGAGACCGTGGATTTGAAAGAGCCGGAAAACTACGACCATAAAATCGGGCTGTTTCAAACTTTTTGGCAAATTCATAATGGCGATATCATTGGCCTTAGCGGGAAACTAATTATGGATTTTGTAGCCCTGCTGTTTATCTTTCTGGTACTTAGCGGCATTTACCACTGGCTGGCCCCGCGCCATATGAAGCGATTGCGCCTGGCCGGGAAGGATGACACACGGGTGCGTACATGGAAACGGCTTACCAAAAAATGGCATAATAAGCTGGGAAACTGGTTCCTGATTTTGCTGATTATCTCCACTCTTACCGGCATGTTTTTGCGGCCTCCGCTACTGATTGCCATCGCCACTTCATCCGTGCCGAAGATTCCGTTTACACATCTTGACAACCCCAATCCCTGGCACGACCGCTTGCGCGCCATGTTTTACGACGAAGCCAAAGGCATTTACCTGATTGGCACGCCGGAAGGTATTTACGCGGTGGACGAGAAATTCGAAAAGCAGCCGCATTTATTTGCGCATCAGGCACCTATTTCGGTAATGGGAATTAACGAACTGTCGAAACTCAATGAAAAAGAATATCTGGTAGGCACCTTCCTCGGCCTGTTCCGCTGGAATCCTTATGAGGGCGAGACCATTGATTACCTTACAGGCGAAAGCGGTATTGTTTGGGATCCCACGGCCCGGCCTTTGAGTGATAAAATGGTGGGCGGCTATTTCAAAAAGCCCAACGGACACGAATACTATTTCGATTTTAATAACGGGGCCACCAATATCCGGCATCGCGATTATTTCCCCGAAATGCCCAAGCAGGTTCTGGATGAAAGTCCGATGTCGTTATGGAATTTCTCGCAGGAAGTGCATACCGGACGCATTTACCGTTTTATGTTCGGAGATTTATATATCCTTTTTATTCCTTTGGCCGGAATGACGATTCTGATGCTGCTGATTGTAGGCTGGCGATTGGAACGGCGACTTTATACCAAACCCAAATCGCTTCGCAAAAAGTAATTTAAGCTAGAGGTTTTCTGCAAGAAAAACGTCCGAACCGGCTCCAAAACGAACTGCATTTACCCACATTCCTGGTTTTTATTTAACTTTACGCAAAAACCACAAGCAATGGAATTTAAGCCAAGTATCAAAGAATGGGATGATGCCGACCGTCCTCGGGAGAAATTATTAAGCAAAGGCAAGCTGGCCCTGAGTGATGCCGAGCTGATCGCTATTTTGCTGGGCTCGGGCAATCGTGAGGAGTCGGCTGTAGATTTAGCCAAACGCATCCTAAACTCTGCGGGAAATAATCTGATTGAACTTTCGAAGATGCGTGTTGCAGACCTGATGAAGTTTAAGGGTATCGGCGAAGCCAAAGCCATAAGCATTGTAGCGGCAACGGAACTGGGCCGCAGGCGCCGGGCCGAAGAGGTGCTGCAAAAGAAACGAATCAGCTCGAGCAAGGATGTGTTTGAAGTGCTGCAAGCCGATTTGGCCGACAGTCAGTACGAAGAGTTTTGGCTGCTGCTGCTGAATCGGGCCAATCGCATTATCAGGAAAGTGAAAATCAGCGACGGCGGGATTTCGGGCACCGTAGCCGACCCGAAACGTATTTTCCGCGAGGCCCTGGACAGTATGTGCTCGGGAATTATCCTTTGTCATAATCATCCTTCGGGAAATATTAAGCCCTCCACAGCCGATCGCGAGCTAACGAAGAAAATCGTACAGGGAGCCAAATATTTTGATATCAGCGTGCTCGACCATGTGATTATCGGCGATGAGCAGTTTTATAGTTTTGCGGATGAGGGAATTATGCCGGGGTGATATGAGGAGACGAGGGGACGATGGGGACGAGGGGACGATGGG
>CAYUAN010000296.1:0-4942 GCA_964442545.1 uncultured Prolixibacteraceae bacterium
AATGGAGTGTTGGTAAATCAAAAATTGATTTTAAAAAGCAAGGGAATAAAAACCATAAAAAATTAAAGTAATATGTCAACAATATTAAATTTCGCGATGTTCCCGACGGATAAAGGGGATAAAGGATCGAGCGAGTATGTAAGCAAAGTGCTGAAAATGATTGATGAAAGCGGAGTTTCCTACCGTTTGAATCCTATGGGGACGAGCATCGAGACCGAGACGCTGGAAGAGGCTCTGGAGATTGTCAACCGGGCGTATAAAGTGCTGGAGCCCTATGCAAACCGTGTGTATTCCGCCATTACGATTGACATCCGCAAAGGGCGTACAAACGGACTGGAGCAAAAGATTGAATCCATCGAGCAGAAAATCGGAAAAGTAAAGCACTGAGTCGTTCGGACAAAATTTTTCCATAGCTTTACTGCTTCCTAAAAAAAGCATAAAGATGACCATCAAGCAACTAATCAAGGTAATGGGCCCGGGCCTTTTGTATGCCGGGGCGGCAATCGGTGTTTCACATTTAGTGCAAAGTACCCGCGCGGGAGCCGGATTCGGATTCGAACTGTGGTGGGTGATTCTGGTAGCCAATCTGCTGAAATACCCTTTCTTTGAATTCGCGCCGCGCTACACCTCGGCCACGGGCGAAAACCTGATTCGCGGTTATGAGCGCATCGGCCAATGGGCGGTGTATCTGTATGCCGCCGTCACACTGGCCTCCATGTTTGTGCTGCAATCGGGCGTTACCATTGTTACGGCGGGACTTTTCGGCAATATCTTCGGCTTAAGCCTGGATTCCTTTTGGCTGAGCATGATTCTGCTTTCAGTCACCATGATTCTGCTGATTGTGGGCCGTTATTCCCTGCTTGACAAATTGATAAAATACGTAATCGTTATTTTGGCCTTATCAACCATAGTAGCGGTTTTCAGCGCCTATTTCAAAAACGGCTTTCATCCCAATCCGGAATTTGTAAAACTGTTTTCGATGGACGACCCCACGGATGTGGCCTTTCTAATCGCCTTTTTCGGCTGGATGCCGGGGCCAATTGATATTTCCATCTGGCAGTCCATTTGGGCCGAGGCCAAAGCCAAGGAGCAGAAAGTTAAGGTCAGTCCAAAAGAAGCCCTGCTTGATTTTAAAATCGGCTATATCGGAACAGCCGTATTGGCATTGGGCTTTTTGAGTCTGGGCGCCCTGATTATGTACGGCACGGGCGAAACGCTGAGTAAAAGCAGCACCACTTTCGCCGGCCAGCTGATTAATCTGTTTACCCGTTCCATCGGCGGATGGGCCTATCCTGTTATCGCCACGGCGGCTTTTACCACCATGTTCTCCACTACCCTTACCTGCTTCGATGCTTATTCGCGCGTGATGGTGCCCACCACGCAAATTATCGTACCGAAGTTGCGCAGCCGGGACGCCAACAAAAAGCGCAATCTATGGCTGGCGTGGATGATTATTTTATTTATCGGAACGGCCATTATCCTGGGCTTTTTTGTGCAAAGCATGAAACAAATGGTGGACTTTGCCACTACACTCAGTTTTGTGCTGGCACCCGTTTTGGCCATCCTGAACTATTTGGTGGTTACCGGTAAAGGAATGCCGGAACACGCGCGGCCAAAGCCGTTTATGAAATGGTTCGCGGTGGTGAGTATGGTTTTGATGAGCGGTTTTAGCTTGTTTTATATTGTCTGGAAATTTGTATTGAACTAAAACTAACGGACGAATTAAGGTAAAGACATTTGTTACATGCGAAGCTTATTGCCTTCCACGCAATTTATTAAGCTCTTTAATCTTCAAATTTATCTGCTCATCCAAAAACGTCAGTTTATCATCATATTTATCGGTTTCTTCTTCAATGGCACGATAAAATAATTTGTATTGCGCCAATCGCAAGCGGCAATAATCCGTCAGCAAAACATCCTGCATTTGATACGCTCCCGGAATATCCAGACTATCCATTGATTGGATAAGCGTAATGCATTCATTCCAATAATAGATTCCCCGGTCATTTATTTCCTTCAACAGCTCTGCCTTGCTCATATTCTGTCCCTTATCGTAAACTTCCAGAGCCATTAATTCCATCGCCTCAAAATGACTCATGGCCTCATGGTATTTTTTCAAATCACCCGTAAATTCTTTGCCATCCGCTTTATGCTCTTGCTGTTCATTTTCCTCATCCTGAAACAATTGCCGGATTACCCCTGCAGGGTCGTTGGTACAAGCGCTGAAAACGGGAAGCAAAGACAGGAGCCATAAAACAAAACTACGTCGTGTAAAAATCATTTTGTGCTTTTTTTAAAACATTCAAAAATAGTAAATATCGCATAACTGCATGCTTTTTTCTACTTTTGCCGCATGAGAATTGATATTATCAGCTTGTTTCCCGAAATGTTTGAAGGGCCATTCGGCCATTCCATTGTCAAACGTGCCATGAATAAGGGCATAGTGGATATACATATCCATAATCTGCGCGACTATTCGCAGGACAAGCACCGCCGTGTGGACGATTATCCTTATGGCGGAAAAGGCGGAATGCTGATGACCCCGCAGCCCATTGCCGATTGCATTGACACCCTGAAAGCCCAACGGGAATACGACGAGGTATTTTATACCAGTCCGGACGGGGAACTGTTGGACCAGAAGGTGGTAAACCGCTACAGCGACTATCAGAATATCATTATTCTTTGCGGCCATTACAAAGGCATTGATGAGCGTATTCGTGAGCACTATATCACAAAAGAGTTTTCCATCGGCAATTACGTTTTATCGGGAGGCGAACTAGCCGCGATGGTCCTGACCGACGCTCTGGTGCGTATTATCCCCGGAGCCATCGGCGATGAAATGTCCGCCCTATCCGATTCCTTCCAGGATGGACTGGTAGCCCCACCCGCCTACACCCGCCCACGAAATTTCAAAGGTTGGGAAGTGCCTGATATTCTGCTGTCCGGAAACGAAAAAGCCATTGAAGAATGGAAACTGGAGCAGAGCATTAAGCGGACCAAAGAGCGCCGACCGGAACTATTGGATGGAACGGAAGAAAGTGGAAAATGAGGTGTTTCTTGCCATCCCTTCGGGAGGATATCCCGGCATCCCTTCGGGAGGAAATCCGGCCAGGGAGGTTTCTTGTTTTTTGTTTCTTGTTTTTTGTTTCTTGTTTTTTGTTTCTTAATTTTCGTTTCTTGTTTTTTGTTTTTGTAATGAACAAATCAAAAATCAAAAAAGCTATATCTTTGCGCCCGCGAAAATGAATACAGAAATACAATATTAAATAGATAACTAACAATGAATAACGAGATTCAAAACCTGGAAGAATTAAAGGATATTATCGGAGATAAACCGGCTGTGTTGGCCTATTTTTATAATGATAATTGCGCGCCCTGCATTAGTTTGCGCCCGAAAGTGATTGAAATGGTGGACGAGCATTTTCCAAAACTTGAATTAAAATTTATCAACTCGGACAAGCGCGAAATACCGGCACACTTCGGAGTGTACGACAATCCAACGCTCTTGGTATTTTTCGATCGTAAGGAGTATATTCGTGTCAGCAAATATGTTTCTACCGTACAACTCGCAGGACAGATTCAACGCTATTACGATATGATATTTGAAAATTAAGAATTCCTTATATCTACCTAAATAACCGTATTTCAATCATTTGCAATACGGTTATTTTTTTATCCAAATGTTAAAAATCGCTTAACATTTTTTAACGATATACCCCCTAAGTCCACACTCTGTATTCCTTAGCTTTGTGTGTCTTTTAGGTAAGCATATACCTATTTGCCAACGAACACTAACAAATTAAGGAAAATCAAACAGAAGGAGGATTATGGAAAATCAAGTTGACATTAAAGAATTAAATGAACGAATTCAACGAGAAAGTTCGTTTGTAGATTTGATAAATATTGAGATGGGCAAGGTAATCGTGGGCCAGAAACAAATGGTCGAGCGATTGATGATCGGGCTGCTGGCTGACGGCCATATTTTGCTCGAAGGGGTACCCGGACTGGCCAAGACGCTGGCCATTACTTCACTGGCCAATGTGGTGGATGCCAGTTTCAGCCGCATACAGTTCACCCCTGACCTCTTGCCTGCCGACCTTTTGGGAACCTTGATATACAGTCAGAAAAAGGAAGAGTTTGAAACCCGCAAGGGGCCAATCTTCGCCAATTTTATCCTGGCCGATGAGATTAACCGCTCGCCTGCCAAGGTACAAAGCGCTTTGCTGGAAGCCATGCAGGAACGTCAGGTAACCATTGGCGATCATACCTTCAAACTGCCCGACCCTTTCCTGGTTTTGGCTACGCAAAACCCTATTGAACAGGAAGGCACTTATCCTCTGCCCGAGGCACAGGTGGACCGTTTTATGCTGAAAGTAGTCCTCGACTACCCGTCCAAAGAGGAAGAAAAGTCAATCCTGCGTTCACAAATCTCAAATCAAAAACCGGACAATCAGAAGATTCTGAAACCGGAGGATATCATCAAAGCACGCCAATTGGTGCGCGAGGTGTATGTGGACGAGAAGATTGAAAATTATATTACCGATATCGTATTTGCCAGCCGTTATCCCGAGCAATACGGACTGGATAAGTTCAAGCATATGATCAGCTTCGGCGGATCGCCGCGTGCGAGCATCAGTATGGCTCTGGCAGCCAAGGCCTATGCCTTTATCAAGCGTCGCGGTTACGTGATTCCCGAAGATGTGCGCGCTGTATGCCCCGATGTAATGCGCCACCGTATCGGCCTCACCTACGAAGCCGAAGCCGAAAACGTAACATCGGTGGATATTATCAGCGAAATACTCAATACGGTTGAGGTACCGTAGAATTGCTTCCGGATAAACCCAATCGCTTTTGCAAGCGTGTTATTCAAAACGAATAAATAAGCAAATTCTATGGAAACGAAAGACTTACTAAAGAAAGTACGGAAGATTGAGATAAAGAC
>CAYUAN010000297.1:0-4745 GCA_964442545.1 uncultured Prolixibacteraceae bacterium
AAAAAAGGAGCTGGAAGTTTTTATGAATTAAAAAAATGATTGCACAAAAATTGCACATATTGCACAATAAAAGAATTCGGATAACAAATCCCTGCACACAACACTGTATATAAGGCATTGGGCAAATGGTAGTTAAATTAAAGTTTATGAATATAAACAAACGGCATAGTAAATTGAAAAGTTGGTGCAATAAAACGCCCAACGCCTCATCTACTCACCGTTGTCTGCAAGGCTAAACTCGCCCACAATCAAGCACATTTGGTTTTTGCACCCTAAAATGTGGCCAATACTAAAGAACTTGATTTTAAGCCGACGAACAGAGATAATGACAAGAAGAAAACATTAATTTAGTATAGAATGAACAAAAAAAAGATAAAAACTGATTAAAAAAAGGAGGACAGCCTATGGAATGAAATATAAAATACTCGTTGGTATCCAATTCAATTGGAAAACCTTTGAAATTTTAATTGAATAATTAGATTTCAAGAAAGATTTAGTAAGTAATAAAGGACGGAACTACAGCTTTTTAGTTTCAAATCTTCACTTCTCAAAGAGAGCGAATGAGTTTTTAAACTTATTTATTCCTCTAATATGTCGCATTTACTAATTGAATTTAGTCACTGCAATACCCGAAAAAAATCATATACGATATCAAGAAGCCCCCTCCCCACTCCCACTCCCACTCCTAAAGTTTTCAACAAGCTAAGTTACTGAAATACTGTTTATATGGTATTTTCTATTACCCATTAATAAACATTTTTTAGTAGTATGTATTGCATAGTAGTAAAAAATTGTTTTATCTTTGTCCTGAAATCGAAAACAAATAGCATTATGAATATAGAAAAAACGAAAGCGCAGATGCGGAAAGGAGTTTTGGAGCTCTGTATTCTGTCCATAATGAAAGATAAGGAGGCCTATGCTTCGGATATCATTGTGCAGATGAAAGAGGCGCACCTGATTGTGGTGGAAGGCACCCTCTATCCCCTGCTTACGCGCCTGAAAAACGACGGCCTGCTGGAATATCGCTGGGAGGAGTCGAAATCGGGTCCGCCACGCAAATACTACCGTATTACCGAAATGGGACGGCACAGCCTCGACGAGCTTTCCCAATCCTGGCATGAATTAACCGAATCAGTAAAGAAAATCACTAAAGCTTAATATATAACGAGATGAAAAAGAATATAAATGTAAATATCAGCGGATTGCTGTTTAATATCGACGAAGATGCCTTTGCCGCATTGCAAAACTATCTGGAGCGCCTGAAACAGCATTTTGGCGATGATGAAAGTGGCCGTGAGATTATTAACGATATCGAAAGCCGCATTGCCGAGATGATGCAGGAAAAACTCTCGGAACACAAAAGTCTTATCACGATTGAGGATGTACAGGAAATTATTAAAATGATGGGTGAGCCGGGCGAGATTGAAGAGGAAGCGGAATTTGAAGGAAGCGGCAAACAAAGTCCGCCCCCGCCGCCCCGCTTTGAACAGGCCGAGTATAGCGGAAAACGCAAATTATACCGCGACCCGGACGACAAGATCGTGGGCGGAGTAAGTTCAGGCCTCGGCCATTACTTCGGCATCGCGCCCGTATGGATTCGCCTGGCCTTTGTGGCGCTCACATTCTTCGGGATGAGTGTTTTGGTGTATATTATTCTGTGGATTGTGATTCCCGAGGCACGCACTACGGCCCAAAAACTGGAGATGCGCGGCGAGCCGGTTACCATCGATAATATTGAACGCGCCATACGCGAGGAGTTCAATAATATGGGCGAAAAGTTCAACGAGTTTACGGATAAGCATTTCAAAAAAAAAAGTAACGAACCCAATATCTTCGAACGACTAGCAGATTTTATTGTTACGATTGTCGGGCTGGCCTTTAAGATTCTCCTGGTCATTGTCGGCGGCGTCCTCGCCCTGGCCGCCCTGCTTATTCTGCTGGTGCTGATTCCGAGCTTCTTTATTTCAGGCAGTCTGTTTATCAACACCTTCCCCGGAGTTCATTCCGTCTCGGTCCTCAATATGGCCAATCTGCTCTTCCCCGGTGAATATAGCTCCACCATGGCTTTTGTAGGAATCATCATGGTGGTTTTTGTTCCGCTAATCGCCATTATCTACCATGGCGGCCGCCTGCTGTTTAACTACCGCGGCCGTACGGGAATGGGCACCACCTTTTTTATAATCTGGATTACGGGCCTTGTGCTGCTGATTCTTTCGGGATCTCAACTGGCCAACGACATGGACAATAAAGCCGAAACAAAAATCGACCTGCCCTTAAATTATCTGCAAAACGATACGCTTTATGTTCAGCTCGACCGGGCATATTACAAGCAACTCGATTTAGAAGATTACGATATTCAACAGGGATTTCAGTTTTATGCCAACAAATCTTTCTTTTATATCCCACCGCGGGTTTACCTCAACCATCTGGATAGCAACGACGAAGGCATGATTCATATCCGGCGTTCATCACGGGCAGGCACATACGCAAAAGCGATGGAGCTGGCCGAAAATATCTATTTCCCTTTCCGGCTGAAAGGCGACACACTCATTATTCCACCGCTATTTCGCGTTCCCAAAGCCGATAAATGGCGTAATCCGAAAGTCCGCGTAGAACTGGATATTCCCAAAGGAATATTTGTAAAATATCTGAATATCGACTCGGACGACCCCATACTTCGCGGTATTCAGGAGGACTTTAACTACCGGCTGCGTATTGATGACGATGATGTTAGCGTAAGAATGGACAGCAACGGATTGTATATCAAAACGGATGAAAAGGAGGTGATATTAAATAATGACAGTTTAATTGTGCATGACAGCGAGTAGATTCCGTTTCGATTAGTGATGACTGATTGAGTTTTAAAGAACAAAACTGAATTGAAACAAAGAAAGCGGGCTGTAAACAGTCCGCTTTTTCCAATTAAATCAATTATTATTATTCACAAATCTTTTCCATTGCATCTTCAATATCGCCGGGTGTTGACATAATCTTCGAGAATGTTCCCATCGTTAAATCAGGAAACGAAACCGCGATACGGAAGCGTCCGTGCAACATCACCACCTCATCATTATTTACCAGTATTTCGTAAGGCAGAAAGGCCGTATGCTTGGGCGAACCGATATCAATTTTCGGCATAAATTTGCTTTCGCCATCCGCGCCGGTCAGCGCAATGCCATAGAGTTTCAGGTTTTTACCCGGAATACGGTAGGCATAAACCAGTTTAAGGCCGGCAACCCCTTTTTTCAAATTGGCGTCAATCTTGGCTACGGCGGCATTGAACGAATCAAAATCGGCCAACTCCTCCACATCGTCAAACTCGGGCATCCCCATCATATATTGGTATTCACGCAAATCGTCCAGCTCTACCCCTTTTTCCGATCCGAAATACGTTCCCTTAAAGGTTCCGGATTTCTTCATCGCGCGGATAAAGGCGTTGTTTACGTTTTTGTAATAGCTTTCCACCGACGGGTAATCATCACGGAAATAGGCATTTCCCCAATAATAGGGATTGGTATAAGTTACTTTCCAAACACCGCCCTCCTTGGTAATCGCTACGCGCAAACTGGCGGCAAATCCGGTCAGGCCACCGATTTTCTTCACGGCAGAAGTCAGATTCGGGTTTCCCACCACGATTAACCAACGATTGGCATCATTGGCGGGCTTGTATTCGCCCAATATGAAAAATCCTTCCGATTTAAGGTTGGTCTTTAAGGTGCTCCGGATTTCCGTTAAGGCCGCATTGCTTTCATAAGCCAGAATATAGGGCTTCAGCCGGGGCTCGTCACTGCTCGTTCCAAATGCCACAAGCAATAAAATCATTATTAAGTTCTTCATTTCCTTTTGAGTTTAGGTTATAAATTTATTGTTATTTTTATAACACAAAAGTATTGTTTTTTTAATAACAATGAAAAACTTTAATAATTTAGAATGAATTTAATTTGAAGGAATTCATTGGGTGATGATTGCTCAATATGGTTTTTACATCACGAAGCTCTATGAAAGAAAATCTAATAAGCCGCCGAAATAGAGCACAGCATTTCTTACTCCGCCACTGCCCCGCCGGGATAAAGTTGCTTGCGGTATTTTACCGAAGGCGAAGTCAGGAAATCGCCAATGCCGTATTCATCCCAACGACGGTCCACCAAAGCGATGGTTTCCTCATCCATGGTAACGATATTGGGCCAGTCGCGGCCAAAACCATCCTCGGCCAGAGTTTTGCGCAAGGCATCGATTATCAGCAGCGGGTAAGGATTCCCGGAGGCATCGTTCTGATAGAAGCAGTCGCGCGCGGGATCCACATTATTGGCCACCCGCCATACCACATCGGCATAGTCGGCCGCCACAGCCACCTCCTCAATAAAAATCAGGAATTTCACATCCCGAATCAGCCCCGCATCCAGAATTTGCCTGCTGATTGATCGTGCCACATCCTTTTCTTTTTTCAGACGAATGAGCAAAAAGGAAAGGCCCTGTTTCAATAAATCGTCGTGCACCTCAATAATTTGCGGTATAGCCTCGAGTTTTTCTTTATCGGCAAAGGGCTTCCCCGACCACTTTTTTTCTTTGGCCGTAGCATCCCAGCCCATTTTTCCGCCTTCGGCAAAACGCGCGCTGGCATGGTCGAGCACATCCATTGGCCCGCGGTTAAAGAGCACAGCCTTAACCGGATCCACATTATGTGTAAGCGCCCGCATTACCGCCGGAGAATCAGTCAGCGCCACCTCCTCGGCGAAGATAAACAG
>CAYUAN010000298.1:0-2735 GCA_964442545.1 uncultured Prolixibacteraceae bacterium
CGTGATTATTATACCAAGGATGATGAGCGCACCAACGAAAGTCGTGCGAAATACCTGGAGCATCTTAAGCGAATGTTTGAGCTAATCGGATATGACGAAAACGTGGCCGCGCAAAAAGCCCAATCGGTAATGAAGATTGAAACGCGTTTGGCCGAGGCCTCGATGACGATGCTGGAACGCCGTGATCCGAATGCCACTTACAATATGTACAATCGTGAGGACCTGAAAAAACTGATGGGCGCCTACGACATTGACACCTACCTGACAAAACTGGGTATCGGCACTATCGATAAGGTCAATGTGCGCCAACCGAAATTCTTTGCCGAAGTAGGCAAAATGATGGAAGAGGTGCCCATGGAAGACTGGATTGCCTATTACGAATGGAATGTGACCAATAGCAATGCGAACAGCCTGAGCAGTGCTTTTGTTGATCAAAATTTCGACTTTTATAAACGCACGTTTTCGGGAGTGGATAAAATGAAACCCCGTTGGAAGCGGATGATTTCGGCCACCAACGGAAACCTCGGCGATCCGGTTGGGAAAATGTATGTGGAGCGTTATTTCCCCGCGGCATCCAAAGAGCGTATGCTGGAACTGGTCGGCAACCTGAAAATCGCTTTGGGTGAGAGCATTCAGAATCTGGACTGGATGAGCGAGCAAACCAAGGAAAAAGCTTTGAAAAAACTGCAAGCCATCAATGTAAAAGTGGGCTATCCCGATAAGTGGATTGATTACAGCAGCGTGGAAATTACTCCGGATAATTTCATTCAGAATACCTGGAATTGCAACGCATTTTCCTACAAGCGCATGCTAAACAAAATCGGTAAGCCGGTTGATCCGACCGAATGGGGCATGACTCCGCAAACCGTAAACGCCTATTACAATCCGAACAGAAATGAGATTGTTTTCCCCGCGGCCATTTTGCAAGCGCCCTTCTTTAGCGCCGATGCGGATGACGCCGTGAATTACGGAGCCATCGGTGTGGTAATCGGCCACGAGATGACCCACGGATTTGACGATCAGGGACGCCTGTATGATAAAGACGGCAACCTGAAGGACTGGTGGACAGAAGAAGATGCCGAGAAGTTCAAGGAGAAAACACAAATCCTGGTAAAACAATTCGATAATTTTGTGGTATTGGATTCTCTGCATGTAAACGGAAAACTCACCCTGGGTGAGAATATCGCGGATAACGGCGGATTGTTTATTTCCCATGCCGCGCTTTTGAAATCATTCGAGAAAAACGGTGAGCAGAAAGATATTGACGGTTTGAATTACGACCAGCGTTTCTTTATCTCCTATGCGCAGGTTTGGCGCCAGCATATCCGGCCGGCGGAGCTGATGCGTCGCTTGCAGGAGGATGTTCACTCGCCCGGAATCGCCCGTGTGAATGCCGGCGTGGCCAAACTGCCCTGGTGGTACGAAGCCTTCAATGTGCAGCCCGGCGACTCCTTATATATCGCGCCTGAGCATCGGGCTAAAATCTGGTAGTTCGATAAATTTATAAATTGAGAAGCACCTCAAATCTTAGGATCTGAGGTGCTTTTTTTCGTTACAGGCGGTCGAAATAGCGCACAAAATCATCATGGGGCACGGAAACACAAATGCGCGCGTAAGCCGCCGCCTTTTCTTTGTATTTACGGGTAAAGAATGAAAGCGAAACGGAGGCGATACGCTTTTGCAGCAGTTCTTCTTCGCTACGGTTTACAATCACGAAAATCCCCACGGGTTCCGAATCTTTGTAAAACTCTTCCGCCAGCAATCCTTTTTGGCGCAGATACTTAATATTCTCGTGGATGGCGCAGGAGGTTTTGCGTTTAAAATCGCCAATGGCAGTCTGCCCGGCAGGAGTGGTAAACAGGCGTTCCACCAATAGCTGCGCAAATCCGTTTACTCCGTTGGTGGCATACATCAGCCGGACGGAAAGTTCGTCCATCAAGTCCATATTGCCCGTATGGATAAAGCCTATGCGCTGGCCGCTCAGGCCAAGTGACTTGGAGAAACTTTCGGTAATAATCACATTTTCCATCGACTGCAACTGATCGAAAAAATAGTCGTTATTGTAGAAAATCTTGCGGTACGGGCTATCAAAAATCACTATGGCGCCGGCATTATTCAAAGCCCTGATTAACATAATTAAGCGATGGTCGTCAAACTTATCGCCAATGGGATTATTGGGGTCGCAAATCACCACAGCCGAATTTTTATAGCGTTCCGCATCAGCTTCCAGCTCCGCGAAATCCTCATAGAAATCGCCGGCGATTCCCCTGATTTGCATTATCTGAAAATAGGAACCCCAAAAATAGACAGGCACATAAACTTTCTCTGCCTCAATGCTTTGGAAAACCAAATCCAAACCCGACATGCCGCCATTGCTTATCAGAATATGCTCCGGCTCAGACCTGCCGTTAAAATATTCCTGATTGATGGCTTGTTTCAACTTATGGCGCCCTTTCATGGGAGCGTACACCTGAATATCTTTACTGTTGAAATCAATCTCACGGACTACCTCCGACAATTCAATCGGCACCACGGCATTTACACCCTGATTGAGGTACAGATACTTTTCTCCGCTTTCCTGTTCCAAACGGCGAACCTTCTCGCCTATCGCACTAATCTTGGAGTATTGCGCTCCGCTTTTCTTTAGTTTCATAATTGTTTGTTGTTTTTAGTTTTTTGCCATCCCTTCGGGAGGAAATCCGGTAGGCAGGTTTGTTATTTGTTGCCATCCCTTC
>CAYUAN010000299.1:0-2899 GCA_964442545.1 uncultured Prolixibacteraceae bacterium
GCCTTGCGGCGGATTGGCCAAATGCAGAAAAAGGAAATTCCCCGCTGTATCGGCACTAATACACGGATCGCCCCAAACACCTGAGTTGGAATTTAAATAGCTCATCGTCCAGGTGCGGCCGGTATCCTGGGAGAGATACACTTTATTGATATTGGCTCCGGCCATAATCAATGCCGGATTTTTCGGATTAATATAAATACTCGGTTCTTCCGGATTATTGATACTACTAATCATAATGTTTTGCGGCTGCGCCCATAAACCCAGGGAGAAGAGCAAAAAAGCAAGGGAAATAATTTTTCTCATATTATATATACAATTTAATGTTGCGGTAAAAATAAGATAAAAAACGGGGAATAAAGTTGCATTAAAGACGATAATTTTCTCAACCGGGCGGCCGCTAAAGGGCGTAAATTTTAAGGCGTAACAAAAACATAAAAAACCTTACATTTGCTCGAATATAAAATAACCAAAAATCATTTTTTCAATGAAGGAATCAATAGCTATTTTATGCGGAGGAGGCCCCGCGCCGGGGATAAATGCCGTAATCAGTTCGGTTTCACGCACATTTTTGAAAGCCGGTTACCGGGTAATCGGCATCCATGAAGGATATAAGGGCTTACTGTCAGAGGAGCCAAATACCGAAGATATTACATACCGTTTTGCGGATCATATACACAATGTTGGGGGCTCGGCTCTGCAAATGAGCCGTTATAAGCCCAAGGACGAAGAGTTTTCCACCCGCTTTTTTATCGAAAACAATGTAAAATTATTGGTAACCATCGGTGGGGACGATACCGCCTCCACCGCCAATCGATTATCCCAATATTTGGTAGATAATAATGTGAAGATTCAGAATATCCACGTCCCCAAAACCATTGATAATGATTTGCCGCTACCCGAAGGAATTTCCACATTCGGATATCAGTCGGCGAAAAATGAAGGTGTGCAAATTGCCAATACGGTATATGAGGATGCCCGCACCAGTGGTAACTGGTTTATTATTTCGGCTATGGGCCGCGAGGCAGGCCACCTGGCTTTCGGTATTGGTTCAGCCGTGCGTTTTCCGATGATTGTGATTCCGGAGATGTTCAACAAAACCAAGATTACCATTAATAAAATTATCCGCCTGATTGTTTCCGCCATTATTAAGCGGAAAATTCTTGGAATCGGCTATGGCGCCGCGATTATCAGTGAGGGCGTATTTCATTTTATGACCGATGCGGAGATTGAAAGTACCGGCATTACGTTTACCTATGATGATCACGGACATCCTGAATTGGGAAATGTAAGCAAGGCGCATATTTTCAACATTTTACTCACAAAACATCTAAAAAAACTCGGCATAAAAACCAAAAGCCGCCCTGTGGAATTGGGCTACGAATTACGATGTATCATGCCCATCGCCTACGACCTTTTGTATTGCAGTTTATTGGGAATGGCCACCAAACGTTTGTTCGATTCGGGCTATACCGGCTGTATGGTAACGGTGGATTCACTGGGAAATATCAGTCCGCTCTTCCTGAAAGACGTGGAAGACGAAAACGGCAAAGTGAAACCGCGTTTGGTAAATATTGAGGCGGAGCGCGCCAAGCTGGTATTCGAAGAAGGACTGCAATATCTTGATCCGGGAGATTATGAAGAAGCCCGAAAATTTGTTCCCAACCCGGAATATTATGACTTCCGGAATATTCTGGAGTGGTAATATTTCGTATTTTTGACATAAGCATCGGGAAACAATCAAACAAAAACGATGAACTTTTTTACCATATTCGGAAAATATTTGTTGCTGATGAAGCGAGCTTTCGGCAAGCCGTTGAATCACCGTTATTTTATGCGGCAGGTAATAAATGAGATTTCATCCATCGGGATGAGCTCCTTAGGTATCGTTTTTATTATTTCCCTTTTTATGGGTGCTGTTCTGGTTATCCAGGCGGGCTACAATATGGAGAACCCGCTGATTCCCGCATTTACTCTGGGTTATGGCGTACGCGAGTCGCTGATTTTAGAATTTTCACCGACCATCGTGAGCCTGATTCTGGCCGGAAAAATCGGTTCGAGCGTGGCCTCACAAATCGGAACAATGCGCGTTACCGAACAAATAGATGCTTTGGATATCATGGGTATTAATTCGGCCAATTTTTTAATTCTTCCGAAAATTATTGCCGCACTGCTTTCTTTCCCGTTTCTGATTGCCATTAGTATGATTGTAGGAATAAGTGGAGGATATGCTGCCGCCTTGTTATGGAATATTGTCAGTTCCAATGATTTTATCGCCGGACTGAATTACTATTTCGTTCCCTTTGAAATCGCCTATGCCATGATTAAAGCACTGGTATTTGCTTTTATCATTGTCAGTGTATCGGCATTTTACGGATATTATGCCCAGGGCGGAGCCGAAGATGTAGGCCGCGCCAGCACACGGGCCGTGGTGTATAGCAGCATCGCTATTTTATTGATGAACCTGTTTCTCACTAAAATTATTTTGGGATGATCGAAGTACAAAACATAAATAAGTCCTTCGAGGATAAACAGGTGTTGTTTGATATAAACATCATGTTTGAGCAGGGCAAAAAAAACCTGATTATCGGACAAAGCGGTTCGGGAAAAACAGTGCTGATAAAATGCATGGTGGGCCTCGTAGAACCGGATACCGGCAGCGTATTTTTCAACGGGCGCGATTTTACCCACATGGAAAACAAGGAACGTAAGAATATCCGTAAAGAAATCGGGATGCTCTTTCAGGGAAGTGCTTTATTTGACACCATGAGTGTGGAGGAAAATGTGTTGTTTCCCTTGCGGATGTTTTCAAATATGACCGTTGCCGAACAAATAGACCGTGCCGATTTTTGTATCGAACGAGTGGGTTTGCTGGACGCGAAAAACAAGCTGCCGTCGGAAA
>CAYUAN010000300.1:0-8549 GCA_964442545.1 uncultured Prolixibacteraceae bacterium
CTATTGTAGCATATTGGCGGTAATCGATTTGCCATATCTGGTAATCATTATCACCACCCAAAGCCGTTGAATAAAACGTACCGCGCACATCCACCAAAACACCTTTCCAGGCATCCACAGGCACATCCCGCGAATCGTAGCGCAGAATTAAACCCAGGCCCGAGTTCATGGGTTTATCCTCATAATATCTGAAAATACTGTCGGCAGCCACCGGTGGCGCGGCATCAGTACCTTTGGTATAATTATAATCCATATTCAGCCCCACAAAGAAGTTCTTTTTCACCTGAAACAAAAACCGGGGATTGATCCACCACCATTGACGGTTATACGCAGTCGTAGTATCGGATTGATGCATTTCCGATGCCTTATCATAGCCCACACCCCAATAATTATCCGGCATATCTTTAACCCATAAATCAGCATTTATGCGCAACTTATCCTTAAACCAGAACGAGGTGAGGATTGCCTGAGCCACAATGGCGCCCGTTGTCGTATAAGCCACCGTAAAAGGCATGGACGACCGCTGAATCAGACTGTCGTGCCGGTTGGTCTTAAAACTCATCAGCCCTCCCGCGGCAACCAAGGCCCCCAACTCGGGCGTGTAGCCCGGTGCGGCAATCGGAAACATCATAAAACGCCCCTCATCAATTTTCTTTTGCTTTTTGGCCTGGCGTGCCGCTTTTTTTTCTTCTTTGGTCATTTCTTTTTTCGTTTGCGCAAATACACCCGACGAAAGAACCATAAGCGAAATAAGTAATAATACAATTTTCATTTTCTAACAATTATACTAAAAAAAGGGCTGCAATATTAAATTGAGCCCTTATCATTTTCTACTCAATTATTAATTAGTTTCTCGATTTTCTTTTAAATCCTAAGAAACGGTAATTCAATGAGGTTAAGAAAGATTTACGATCCCCGATTAAGCCGGCTTCAAAACGCAATTGCCAATGCTTATTAAACTGAAATTGTGCACCGACCAACATATTCCACATCTGCGCCACTTGTTTATCCATACCATACTCAACAATTGATTCTCCCTCACGTTTATCAATCTCATCAACAATAGGCGTCAAAACTTTATCTGCTATTTTCTTTTGAACCAAAGTAGCATCATTATTATACCAATCCCAATATTGCTGGACGTTTTCATCCTTATTATCATAAAACTCATCACCAAAAGCATCACGCAATGATATGGCACCGATTGTTTCCGATTGCATTTTAATACGCATAGCACCCACCCAAAATGCAAGATTCATATATGGGCGTTTAGAGAAAACAAAGGTATGTCCCATACGCAAACCTAAAACGGTAGCCATAGTGGATTTATCCAAAAGTTCAGGCTTATTCCAAGTAAAATTAACATCTCCGGAAAGCCATACAGGGCCTACACCTCCGGCAACCAAAACTCCTACTCCACTTGTTCTTATCCCCTGTTTTACTTCCGATTTCAACGGTTTTTCCAACATTTTATTCCCTAAACGGTCAATAACAACACTGGTAGTAGACGTACCGTAACCAAAAATTCCGTACACATTCAGGAATGGGAAAATCCATAAATCAGGTCGGACATTGTATGAATAAGAAACATTTCGGCTATCACCAAAACCTAGTAATTCTTGGCCGTTTTCATCAATCAATGGGCGTAAATCCCAACTTGGCCCGCCATATGCGCTCTTAAAACCCAATTGAAAATTATTTATTAAAATACCCTGATCGGCCCAGAAAAAGTTCGCCATGATTCCCATAGGATATGGAATATCAAAGCCTTCTGAATAAGCCCCTTGCCCTAAAATAGGGAAGACATAGTTATACTCTAAACTTTTTAAACTATCGGTATATTGCTGATGCACCGAGCGTACCTTTTTTGATGCATATTGCGCCTTTGCCGTAAAGCTGAACGCGAACATCAGAATAATAACTGAGATACTAAAAGTGTAAAATCTTTTCATAATTTTTTGTTTTGATTCATAATTATTTCGTTTGATTCTTTGCTGCCTTTTTCTCTTCCTTCTTCGCTTTTTTTTGCGCTTTCTTTTCCTGCTTGGCTTTTTCTTTGTCACTCAACACTACCGGGGGTAATTTCACATCCTCTTTTTTACCAACACCTATTGGTATTTTAACAGTTAAATAAAAGGCACTATTTTGTGTTCCTTTTACACCATTATACACATTTACAAAGCCATAATAATATTTACCGCCGAGCGTCCAACCTTTTCCTTGCAGAAATTTATACCCCATACCAAGGGTCATACCCACATCAATTTTATTAATAGCATCCTTGTTATACTGCTTTATGGATTCCTCCTTATCATCTTTCTCAGATTCATATAGCACCCATGATTTATACATCAGGCCAAATTGAGGCCCGAGCTCAATAAACATATAATTTTTAAAACGATATTTTAGCAAAACCGGAACCATAAAAGTATTCACTACCTGACTGTAAGTTCCATAGGAACCAATAGAATCTACCTGTGCCACCTTCAAATCACTCTCCGAAAGATTATACACGCCATTATTGGCTTTTACTAAAACACCTGTAGCCATGCCCCAATGATCACTAAATTTAAAATCAAAATAAAAACCCAGATTAAAAGTACTGCGGTATGTTTTTGCGTCCAGCCCGTTAATCATTGACCAGTTCATTCCGCCCTCCAGTCCGAATTCTAATTTATCCGAATTTAGTTTGTCGCCTAACAATAAAGAAATTAATATTTGCGAACTTGCGGTAAAAGTTATGAATATTAATAATGTAGCAAGTAGATATCTTTTCATTCAATAAAATTAGTTCTTACTGTAGTCCTATTAAAACTACCTGAAAATTTAGTTATTTCTCAATTGACAAATATAATCAAAAATCCATGTTATTCTATGAATATTCCACCTATTAAATACTATATAACTGAACAACATTATTATGCAAAATCAAGCCACAAGGTGAGTATTTATGATTGCAGTGCCTGTAAGCGCTGAATCAGTGGCGGATGTGAATAATGTACAAAAACATAGGCGGGATGCGGATTCAGATTGGACAAATGTTTTACCGACATTTTGAGCAAGGCTTCGGAAAGCGCTTTTCCGGAATAGTGTTCACGGGCAAAAGCATCGGCCTGAAATTCGTTTCTTCGGGAAAGGTAATTCATAAAAATTCCCAGCAAGGTAGAAAGCGGCGTATAAAGAATTCCGAATACCAATACCCCTATTTGAAAGTTTGGCTGTGCCTGCAAAGCTTCCGCCGCCGCTTGGGCCACCGCACCGCCGGGCGCGATAAAAAGTGAAAGCAGGTAAAACAACAAGCCGGTTTGCAATAAACCGAGTATTAACGATTGCACGGTATGTTTCTTTTTATAATGTCCTATTTCGTGGGCCAATACCGCCACCAGTTCTTCCACGCTATGCCCTTCGATCAGCGTATCATACAGCACTATGCGCTTTTTAGCACCCAGTCCCGTAAAATACGCATTGGCCTTGGTGGAACGTCGGGAACCGTCAATCACATAAATATTGTCCAGCTTAAACCCCACCTTAGCGGCAAACTCCTGAATGGCATCGCGCAAGGGGCCTTCCTCCAGTGGTTTTTGTTTGTTGAAAAGCGGCACTATGAGGTTGGAATAAAACATCATCATAAACACCATAAAGGCTGCCACCACCAACCAGGCAGCCCACCAAAAGTCGGCACCAAGTTTCAGGTATAGCCAAACGATGATCCCCAAAATAATCGCCCCCAATACCGCGCTCAACAGCATGGATTTTATCAGATCTAACACAAATGTTTTCAAATCCGTTTTATTAAATCCGAACCGCTCCTCAATAACAAAGGTATGATATAGTGAAAACGGCAAAGAAATAATGCCGGAGGCCAGTCCGATTATCCCGAAGAAAAGCAAAGCCCGCAAAACCGGATTTTCAGTAATGCCGTTTACCCATTGGTCCAACAGGCCGAACCAGCCAAAAAACAATGCGGTCAGCATAATCAGCAAACTCACGGTTGAACTTATAATCCCTGTTTTATAATTTGCCGCCGAATAGGCCCGCGCTTCCTTGTATTTTTCCGCATCAAAAATGCCGCGGAAAGCTTCCGGTATTTCCTCCGACCAATTACGCCGGTTCAAATACGACAGCAAGCGCTCGAAAACAAATTCGAGCAACAGAATAATAACTAATGCCTTAAAAATAAAATCACTCATTTTAGTAAGAACCGCTTTGTTTACGCACAAACCACTCTATGGCCAGCAAGAAAACCAATAGGACCAGCAGCCAGCGGATATCAATCAGATCACTGTATTTTAAGCGGCTGTATTCCACGCTGACAATATCATCCCGTTTTTGCAATTCGGCGGGTAATTCCCGCATCTGCTCCGGACTGAAAACGCGTGCCTGATGTTCGGCTGCAATCATCCGCAAAAGATGATGATCTGCCGTTAGTTGCAAAGCTTCCTTCCCTATCGCGCTTACCGTAAAACTACCTTTGCGCCTAAGTCGATTGGCTTTGTTTTTCACTACGGCCTCATAACGATATATTCCGGGCGCGAAACTGCCCGCGTTCAGGTAATAGGAACTGTCGCGCTTGCTAAACACAAAGGGGTATTCCTTGCCGTTTTCATCGCGTATTTTCAGTTCGATATCATCGGTGGTAACGGGCTCGTATGACGCGTTATACAATACGGCGTCAAAACGAACTTCCTCCCCCTCTTCGAATTGCTTTTTTACCTCCAGGTCAAATTCCGACTGTTCTTTAAGCAAACTCAGATAGCGCACCAATTTACCAATCAGTTCATCAAACTGACGGTGATTGTCGTTGCGCAAATAATCATTCAAGCGCCAACGCCAAATACCTTCTCCGGCGATAAAACCCGTGCGCCAACCAGAAAGATTCCCTACGGCTATCAGCGGAATCTTAGTTTTTACCGATCCTATTTGCTGCTGCAGCAAGGTTTGCATCGCCTTCGACACTCCGTATTTTCCGTAGGGCGCCTGCAAAGGCGGAAAAGTGGCAATGGTGTTTTGCAGCTCCCCGGAAATATTAAATGCCCCGAAATCCTTATTGTAAACGGGCAATACCGAATTCATACTCATTCCGCGGCTCTGAATTTCAATCCCCAAATGCAGATTATTCAGACTCGGTAAAAAGGTTTTGGAGCCCAAAATCAAGAGAAAGGGTTTGCGCAATTTTTTGGCCTCCGTCAAATAGCGGGTCGAATTGCGGGACGCTCCGGGCAACTGGTGAAAAATAACCAGATTATACGGTTTCAGACTCGCGCTAAATTTTTGATATGAGGCCACTTCCACATCATAAGTCTCTTTGCTTTCCAGAGCCGATTTAATCGCCGAGATATCCGGGTGCGGACTCTCATACAAAATCAAAATCTTTTGGCGCGTATCAATCACATTCACAAACAGCCGGGCAAAATTGTTATGCGTATTTTGTTCGTCCTCAATAGTTTTCAAGCGCAGGCGGTATTCCTGCAATCCGGCTTCCGAGGCCACGGGATAAAAGCGGATACGCTCCTTCTGATTGTCCGATTTAATAGTGATTTTCTTCCGCTCAACCACCCTGCCTTTGTGCAGTAACTGCAGTTCGGTAGTTTTGCCCCTGGCCTTACGCAGCAATACTTCCACCTCAATCGGAAAGCTGTTTCCTTTGAAAACCGTGCGATTGTATGCCTGGCGCTGAATAATCAAATCGCTCTTAATGACCGTGTCGCCCAAAGCGATAAAATACACGGGGAACTTCATCTTCTGGCTCAGGTAATATGGATTCGAGCCCTGATTGTAAATACCGTCGGTAGCGATAATCATCGCCCCCACGTTCAGATGCGCGTATTGGTCGTACACCGACTTCATCGCGGAGGACAAATTGGTCGTTTTACCGCTAAAGTCAAAATCGGTAGCGGGGTTTAACTTATCGGAAAAAGAAAAGCTTTTGAGTTCGTATCCCGCTGAAATATCGCTTAATAATTCGCGAATCTGCTTTGGATAATCGCTGCGGTAAAAAGCGGAATCCGCTGTCAGCACAATGGATTCGCTATTATCCTGCAAAAAGAGGATAACGGGCTTTTGCACTTCGGTTTTGCGGCTTTTCAGCATGGGTCCCAAAAGCATAAAACCAATCAACAGCAGCACCGAGAAACGAAAGAGTCCCAACACAATATTCAGCCATCGGGGAAAATCTTCGCGCGGATTGCGAAAATAGAGCAATAATGAAAAGGCAGTCGCCAAAACGACTACCGCCAACATCCACCACAAACTGTATTGGGTAACAATTTCCATAGTCGCGCAAAGATAGGGATTAGTCCGCATATTTTTCCGCTATCTTTGCGCCGATGCAGAATTATGATATTATCGTTATCGGAGGAGGTCCGGCAGGACTTCTGGCAGCGGGACGCGCGGCAGAATCAGGTGCCAGGGTGCTGATCTTGGAGAAAATGCGCGAACCGGGACGCAAACTGAAGATTACCGGCAAGGGCCGCTGCAATATTACCAATGTGGCCACGCCTTCCGAATTTATCAATCATGTTTTTCCCAACGGGAAATTTCTGCGCAACGCCTTTTCCAAATTTTACAATGATGATATTATCGCCCTGCTTGAGGCGCACGGGCTGGAAGTGCAGTTGGAACGCGGCGGACGCTATTTCCCGAAGGATAATGACGCGCCGGGTGTTTTGCAGGCCATTATGAAGTGGGTAACGAAAAACGGCGTGGAAATAAAAAACGGCTACCGTGTGGAAAAAATCATTGCCGAGGAGGGACAAATCACCGGACTGAAAGCCAATGGCGAAATCTTTAATTGCACTAAAGTTATTCTGGCTACAGGCGGCAAGTCCTACCCTGCCACCGGCTCCACCGGCGACGGTTACGAGCTGGCACGTAAACTGGGGCATAAAATCGAACCGCCAATTCCGGCTTTGGTTCCACTGGTTACCGAGGGCAATATGGCTCAACGACTGATGGGGCTTAATTTGCGCAATGTGCGCGCCGGTGTTTGGGTAAACGGGAAGAAACATCAGGAAGCTTTCGGGGAAATGATTTTTACACATTTCGGACTTTCGGGGCCGATTATCCTTACCCTGAGTCGTTTTGTGGTGACGGAACTGCATAAAGAGCATCAGGTGGAAATCAGCATCGACCTGAAGCCCGCCCTGGACGAGCAAAAACTGGATAAACGGCTGATGCGTGATTTGAATGAGCACGGCAAAAAACGTTTGGCCAATATTTTCAAGCTCTGGCTGCCCTCCTCCATGATTCCGGTTTTTCTGGATGAGTTGGAACTGGACGGCGAAAAAGAATGTCATCAGGTGTCGGGGAAAGAGCGGAAACGTATTCGCCATATGATGAAGAATATGCGGTTTAAGATTAATCACCACCGCTCGTTTAAGGAGGCGATTATCACAGCCGGAGGAATCCCCACCAACGAAATCCGCCCAAAGACGATGGAATCGAAGCTGATTAAAGGTTTATACTTCGCGGGGGAGCTTATTGACCTGGATGCGGAAACGGGGGGCTATAATCTGCAAATCGCCTATTCCACGGGTTGGTTGGCGGGAGACTCGGCGGCTAAGTCACGCACAGACTAACACCGTGAACCAGTCCAAACATATATGCCTGATATATGATTCCAAAAAATCCTTTGTGAAACTCTGCGTCTTCTTTGTGTCCTTTGTGTAACAGCCACCTATCGATTTCACAGTGGTACACAGTGTTGTACACAGAGTTACACAATGACAATCTAAAACTTATATGCCTTATATGGTTCAACAATAATCCTCGAATTGAACGAATTAATCGAATTTTTATCCTTATGTTCGGATGGGTGTTTTTACCGCGAATTGTCGCGGATGGATACGCGGATAGCGCGGACTTCAATTTCGGCGGATGTTTAAGCTTTGCTTAATCGCGCGGATTGGTTCGGATAAATTTATCATCGAATTGTTATCCTCGCCTTGCTCGGATGATTTTTTACCAAAGGTCATCGAGCCTGTCGAGATGTTAGCCTTTTCTAACTTTTGATTTTTTATTTACGAATTTGTAAAAATCTCAACCGTGAAACACTGTGTCGTACTCTGTGTAACACCGTGAAACAATCAAAAATGGCGATAATGTTTTCTTTTTTTTGACGCTGATTTGTATGATTCCTATGATTTGTTTTTAAGCATTGCTTTGCAATACTTAAAAAGCATCCGAAGTTTTTCTAAGAAAAACACAGGAAGCCAATCATATAAAATCATAATGATCTGCGTCTAAGAAACCTTATCCAATCTTCTACTGATACTGTTTTTTCTGAGCCTGATTTCTCTGATTTACCTGATTCTTTTAAAATTTTCAGCCGGCTGAAAAATATAATCAGTAAAATCAGGCTCTAAATTTAATGGATACATCTTTGTGAAACTTTGTGTCTTCTTTGCGCACTTTGTGCAACAGCTACCAAATTATCGTGAATAAACTCCACAGTGTTACACAGTGTTGTACACAGAGTTACACAATGAAACTTTCAAAAACTTATATGCCCTTATATGCCTTATATGGTTCTCAGAAATCTTTGTGCACCT
>CAYUAN010000301.1:0-4636 GCA_964442545.1 uncultured Prolixibacteraceae bacterium
TAGCCCACACGCTGGTTTCCGTTCAGGGTGTACGAAATTGTACTCACCGCAGAAGCACGGGCAATGGAAATTGCATGAAAATACACTTTTTCATTGGGGTCGATATTCGGAAATTTGAATGAAAAACTATAGCTGTTAATAATATTGAATTCCTCGCCAAACCAGCGGCGTCCGGTTTTAATTAAATTCAGGGAATCGTTTTCGTAAAACTGATAGTCGGTAAAATTTTGGGCGTAAGTATTCGCGGCCTGGGTCGGTGGCGTTTCTGTCTGGATGCGTTTCCCGCCCCCTGCAGGGTCAACGGTAATGAAATAGTATGCGTAATCGTCATAGAGATGTTTGGTGTGGTAAAAACGCTTCTTCAGCTTGTCGAATTTCCAAGGATTGGGCCCTTGGCCGTAAAAAAGAAAATAATCCCCCGGCTCGAATATGCCATTATTATTTTGGTCGTGTATTTCAATGGCGTTTTCCAACAAATCGTCGGGATAATAGGTGCTGTTGTATTCGGGCAGCATTCCGCCTCCGTTTCCGAAAAGTTTTATTTGATCAATGGGCGTATTGCTCAGACTGAATCCCATTTCACTGAAGTCGGCGGCTGAAATCTTATAAATACCGTCACGATGGATTCGTACTTTATACCATTGTCCTTTTGCCAGAACGGAATGATCGGCATAGGTTTTTCCTTTGCTTTCGCCCGGCAATGCCGTTTTGGTTTGGACATTTGGTTCGGTATGTATAATAAGGTCAAAGTCGGTAAGTTTAGCGACTTTGGTTCCTTTACGCAGAAATGTTTCCACATAAATATCGGCTGTAAAATTTCCCATTGAACTTCCAGTGCGGCAATGGTATTGATGCTTGGTGCTTACCTTGCGCAAGGCGGGCAGCATGGTCAGAAAACTATCCGGTAATTCTTCGAATACGGCATTCTTAATTTCAATATTTACCCTTTCATTCGCTTGAACGGGAATTTGAATATGATATACCGGTAAGTTGGGATATAGGTCACTGGCGGTAGCCTCATCAAAACCCATAGTAAGGATTTTAGTCCCGTCGGTGCGCAATGATTGTGTAAACTTCCAATCAAGATTAATGTGTTTGCTGAAGGAATTTTGTGCTAAAGCTCCTGTATTAATTGCAAAGAAAGCAAACAAGAAACTAAGGAAACGCGCTGATTTCATAATCATTCAAAAGTTCGTAGATTGCAATTATAACAAATAATCTCCTCAAATATTGCCTTCAACTATTCTGAATTGATCAATTATCATTAAATTTTTAACAATAACCATGGCATTATTGGAACTTTTTGACGAAAAAAACAATAAAGTGCAACGAAATTGGTTTATTTTTGTCAATGATTGTACAGGAATACCTGGGAAGTAAATGTAAATTGTCACGTTAAAATAGTTCTTGCTCGCTGTAACATTTTAGGGGCGAGTTAGTATAAATGTAAGATATGGCACAATAATGCTATTTTTTATTGATTCTTTATAAAGCACAGAGTGATTTGTGTTTGAAAAAAAGTCGTATTATTGTGTTCTGAAATAAGTAATATGTGATGGTATATAGATTGAAACAATTACTTTTCTTTTTCGCTATATTAATAGCCGGATCAGGGCTTAAAGCACAGGATGCGCACTTCTCTCAGTTTTATGCCAATCCCTTGTATTTGAACCCCGCTTTTGCCGGAGCAAAAGTGTGTCCGCGGCTGGTAATGAATTATCGTAATCAGTGGCCTTCCATTCCCGGTTCCTACGTTACCTATAACGCCAGCTTTGATATGCATATTAATGCAATCGGCGGCGGACTTGGAGTAATTGTTACTTCCGACCGTGCCGGTGAAGGAGTATTGAATACCACCACAGCATCACTTATCTATTCTGTACGTATTCAATTATCACGGGAGTGGTTTTTGAAAGCAGGTATTGAAGCCGGATTTTTTCAGAAAAGTTTGGATTGGGATAAGTTGACTTTCGGTGATCAGATTGATCCGAAGTGGGGATTTTCCGATAAAACCAATGAGCCTCGTCCTCCGGGAGGAGAATACAGCCAGTCTGATTTTGATGCCTCAGCAGGAATTTTATTTTATAACCGAAGATTTTTCGGTGGCGTAGCGGTACATCATATGGTACCGGTTAATGTGGCCTTTACTCCTAATGGCGAGAGCTATCTGGATATGAAAATCACAGGGCATATGGGTATGATGATTCCGCTAACCAAGCGTGGCCGTAAGCGTTTGCGTCCAGGTGACCCAACGATTTCTCCCAATATTGTATATATGCAACAAGGGATTTTCCACCAGTTAAACTGGGGGGCCTATTTCAAAAAAGAACCGATGATTTTCGGAATCTGGTATCGTCACTTCTTCGAGGGTTCGGATGCCGTGATTTTGCAAGTAGGATTTGAATACGATAAATTTAAATTTGGATATAGTTATGATATAACCGTTTCGCAGTTGTCCACTGCATCGGGTGGTGCTCATGAGATTTCTTTCGCGCTGGACTTTAATTGTCCGCAAAAAAGAAAGCGCGTTCATGAAATAAATTGCCCATCTTTTTAGTTATATCAGTTGAAAAGAACAAAATTTGTTAATTATGATAAAAAGAAGCAAACTGACAGGACTTTTATTGTTTATTGTTGGAACCTTGTTTTTTATGTCTTGCTCCAAGGAGCAATCGCCGACAACCGGTTGGAATTATAATGACCGTAAGAATGGTGGTTTTGAGGTAGTTCCTTTTGAAGAACAGGAGACCGGCCCCGGTTTAGTATTAATTGAGGGGGGAACTTTTGTTATGGGACGTACCGAACAGGATGTAATGCACCGTTGGGATAATATGCCGCGTCGTGTAACAGTTCCTTCATTTTACATGGACCAAACAGAAGTGCGGAATCTGGATTATCTGGAATATTTGTATTGGCTGAATCGTGTGTTTGGTATTGATTATCCCCGGATTATTCAAAAAGCATTGCCGGATACTTTGGTTTGGCGTGAGAAACTGGCTTATAACGAGCCGATGGTTGAGTATTATCTTCGCCATCCCGCATTCCGCGATTATCCTGTTGTGGGTGTAAACTGGTTGCAGGCGCGTGACTATTGTAATTGGAGAACAGACCGTGTAAACGAGTATTTGCTGGTTCAGTACGGTATCCTCAAGCATTATCCGCAGCAAGTAAATGATGACCATTTCAATACGGATGCATATCTGGCAAATCAGTATGACGGTAACCCGACAAATCGCCAGTTGGTTGATTTGAGTCCAAATGGTACTGATCGCCGTGTGCGTATGGAAGATGGTATTTTCCTTCCTAAATATCGCTTGCCAACAGAGGCTGAGTGGGAGTTTGCCGCTTTGGGACTTATCGGAAATACGATTTACGAGCGTATTGTTGAGCGTCGTTTATATCCTTGGAATGGTCATATTATTCGTACGGATGCCAAAGGAAACTACGGAGACTTCGTAGCCAACTTTAAGCGTGGCCGTGGTGACTATATGGGTGTTGCCGGTAATTTGAATGATGCGGCTGCCATTACAGCTCCGGTTTATGCTTACTGGCCGAATGATTACGGTCTGTTTAATATGGCCGGTAATGTGTCCGAGTGGGTAATGGATGTTTATCGTCCGCTTTCATTCGAAGATTTTGATGATTTTAATTCATTCCGTGGTAATGTTTATCAAACCTACGTTCGTGATAATGACGGAGCAATTGAGGTAAAACTTGATTATGTGCTGTATGATTATAAAGGTATCAAGGATTGGTTGTTTGGCTCGGAGTCAAATCCGAACAGCTTCCAAAAGAACCTGGGACAGAGTTTGAACCCTGCTGAAGAGGCCTTATTACAAAAGTTAAGTACACATATCGATAAGGCAATCGAGCTGAATGACAAGCGTAAATTTGACGAAGCCTCTGATGAGATTCAACTGGCTATGGACGAAATCAGCGGAGCTCCGGATGAGGTGGAGATCGCCAATGAATTATATAAAGGTTTTGCCGATTTCATTATCGCCGAGCCGGGCGACTTGCGTAAGCGTAATGTAACAATTGAGGAAAACCTTGAGCGTCGTAATTATCGTAAAGCAAATAATATTAACTATCTTGATGGTGATTATGCTTCAACCTATGATGAATCGAAGTGGAGCGATTGGAAAGATGATGACGGATCGAAAGAGATGTATGATTATTCGCAAACTTCAATGATTAATGATAAGGCCCGCGTTTATAAAGGCGGTTCATGGAAAGACGGAGCATACTGGCTAAGTCCGGGTACACGCCGTTTCCTTGATGAACGTCAATCTACATCGTATATCGGATTCCGTTGCGCTATGACCCGTGTGGGTAGTCCGATAGGAAATTACTAAGACTGAACGAAAATATCAGCTATAAAAAAGCCCTCTTTTGAGGGCTTTTTTAGTGCAAAAAAAAACCGTGCTATTAATGCACGGTTTTTTTTTATCTGTAGAAGAGAATTCTTAACGGAGCGTTGCTCCGAACTCTTTCTCGAAATGTTTCTGAATCTTACTCATGGTTTTATCGATAACTTTATCGGTAAGGGTTTTTTGCTCATCCTGGAGGATGAAACTAATGGCATAAGATTTTTTTCCATCAGGAATACCTTTGCCTTCATATACATCAAACAGAT
>CAYUAN010000302.1:0-5055 GCA_964442545.1 uncultured Prolixibacteraceae bacterium
CATCGCTTAGCTATTCGGCGCGACCTATAATATGGTAAATATTTTTGTTAATACGTGCTGGTGCCGGCAAGCCGGATATATTTGATCAATCACAAAACATCGAAACGGATAAACCTTGTTTCCCTGGCTTTGCTCCCGGCCTTTGTACTGATGCCTGATATCCGGGCGAATTCCCCGGTATTCTTCTCAGTCTGTATATGTTTTTTATCTATACGGATTTTTAAGATTTCCTGATTAGTATTACCAAAGGCCGGGAGCTTAACTTCTAAGTCCTAAACAAATCATAACGCAAAAAAGCGACACCTTGGGCGTCGCTTTTCCAATTCTTTTCCGTTTTGCATTAGCGCAGCTTCACCGATTCGGCCTGAATCACCACCTTATCTTTGGGGCCGTCGGCATAATAAACAAAGGCTACAATCTTCAGCTCATCGGGATTCCAGTCGGAGCCGATTTTGAAATTGGCATAGCTTTTATTAAACACCTGTCCATTGGTAATTTTACCGTTAATAATCTCCTCGCCCCAGGAACCGTTAATCCCTCCGCGCAGCACATCATTATGATGGTAGTCGGGTATCTCAGGCGTAGGTCCGATATTCGGATCGTTATTTTTCTGTGCTTTAACAATATTACTTTCGGTTACCATAACCGACAGATTATATTTTCCGGCAGGCATATCCGTCAGCGCGGTCATTTTTACATCCACACTAATGCTTTTATCCGCCGAATTATATGAAGGAGTCAGTTCGATATAGATATCCGGCTTTTCGGGCATGGAATCCAATGCCAGACTAACGGCTGTTCCGTATGCCGTGGGATTAATCAGGTAACCCGATCCATTATCCTCACGGTTGGCCATGCCTTTAGGCAAAGTCGCACTGGTCACGCCAAACTGATTTCCGATATCATCTCCGGCTTGTGTTCTGAAATCATAATCTAAAGGAGGCGCACTCGGCTTGGCGAAAAATCCGGTATGTATTACCATAACCACCATACGCTCGCCATACACCTTATGTAAGTCCTCAATTATCTTATGCGCCGCCGGACAATTCACGCACTTATGTCCCGTAAAATCCTCCAGCAACATTTTGCGCACGGTATCGCCCTTAACCTCGTCAGGTATGGTCATATACGGCGGATCCACCTTGTCGCATGATGTTGTAATGGACATCGTGGCCATCAATAATCCGAAAACGGCAAAAACTATTCTTTTCATAATACTAAATTTTGTCAGCTTGATTAGAAACTACTGTTCATGGAAATCTTAAATCCGCTGGAAGCCGGTACGGCACGGCACACACCGCCCACACACACAATTCCTTCGCGCTGCTTTCCGTAACTCACCGAAATACGGGTGGCTTTATGCGTATAACCCACTGTTCCGAAAGGATATAAATTTGACTCATAATGGTCATTTCCGGCATTATACATCAATATCATGGCGGCGAAAAATCCTTTACGGTTATACTCCAGCATTCCCTGATACCAATTTCCCTGATCTTGTTTAGTGAACAAAGCCTGCCCCTCCACATGAATGGAATTATAGGGTTTGAATTTCCACCACACATCGGCTACTACAATATCAGCATATACATTGGGCTCGGCATGACCTTCGTTTACGGCCATATTGTAAAACACGTTCATATAGGTTAAATAGGTATCCCACTTCTTCGATAACTTTTTATGAATCTTAATATTGAAATCGTGGTAATACTTCTCATCCCCTACTTTGAAAAAATCGGAAGCATAACCCAAGGTTCCTTTTTCGCCAATAGCGGTGCTATCATTCACTTTATGTTTCTCAATGGAATAAGAAACCGCGTAGTTGACGTCGAAGCTCATGCCGTAGCGGCCGCCCAAAGCGGTTTTCTTTTTAATCTTATACACTACCGTGGCCTGAAATCCCATTTGCCCGTTGGGCTGCGAAGCATAAGGATACATAGCGGGCAAGGTGTAGGCATGCTGGCGGGTAAGCGCCGGGATATAGCCCAGATTGGCATCAAAGCCCGTTCCGTTACGGTCGGAGCGATAATCCATATTATCGGTACGCTCGGCCTGGAAATTAAAACCGAAACCGCGACGGGAATAGCCGATTTCAGCCATCAAGGCATTACCCTCTTTATAAATAAAATTATTGGTCGCGTTTGGGTCGTTTATTTTTTTGGCTCCTTCTACCTTAAAATTAAAGCCGCCGCGATACACGGAGAATCGTCCGGCACAGGAGGCAACGTTTTCGGGTAATTTAAATAGCGGATCTTGATCAGACTGAAAACGGCTTACAAAACTACCACCCAGAAAAAAGCGGGTTTTGGAATCATTCATCGACTTAAACAAATCGTTGATGGAAAGTTCACCATCCAATCCACGTACCACGCCCGGACCTAAATCCCAGTATAATCGCTGCTTCGCCATTAAACCGGTCAAAGACAACGCTTTCATTTTATATTTTACGCGCACACCGTCAAAGGAATTGTCGAAACCCAGATTCCATTCCCAATACGAACGTAAAATCATTCCTGAGCCAAACTGCTCATAAAAATTACCAACGGTGATATCGAAATTATCATTGGCATAACGCAAATAGCGATTCCCGAAACCATTGCCTTTCCATCGTGAATCGTAGCCCTGCATTTGCGGCATAAACAATTCGTAACGGAAACCGGCTTCAAAATTCTTATTGGTATAGCGCACCTCCAGGTAGGAGTTGATGGCGAAATCTTCCGGTATTTCATCGGCACCGATGGTACTGTCGGCCTGATAATATTGTCCGTCCATTTGAAAGCTGCCGTGTACCTGTCCGCCAAGAATGTTTTGGGCTTTAAGACTTACCGCCATCAGGAAAAAAGCGGCAACAAAGAGTAACGTTTTCTTCATATTCTTAGTTTTAATAGAGTCACCAAATATAAAGCCCGGCCGTAGTGGCCGGGGGTGGATTTTATTTACCTGAGATATCTTCACCGGCAGCTACCTTGCGAACCAATTCAATCAGTTCCAGCTCCGAACCTTCGGTAAACGAAGTATGCTCCCACACGATTTCCCCTTTACCATTTAAAAGGAAAGTGTGCGGTACTACATTTACGCCCATGGCACGTTTGAAATCACCATTCTCGTCCAGATATACTTCGTATTCCCAATCCGAGCCGTTTACCAGGGGTAAAACACCGCCCGATGTTCTGGAATTATCCACCGATACGGCAATCAGCTTCACACCGGTTTCATCCTGCCAGTCTTCATATACTTCAGAAATCGTATTCAACTCCTTGATACAAGGCTTGCACCAGGTAGCCCAAAAACTGATGATGATGGGTTTTCCGTCATTTTGGAAGGTAGAAGTACTTACCACCCTTCCATCCAGGGTTTTCACATCAACCTTGGGCAAAGGACGACCGCTATCACTAATAAATGAAGTTAAGGCTAAAAAAATTATTACTCCAAAAGTTAAACGCAACTTATTCATATCGTTTAGTTTAGTTTTAATATAATTAGAAGAACCATATTTCAGACCGCTAAAGTAGAAATATTTGAATTTAATTATCGCGCAAACAGCAAGAATATTGCCAGAAATATTGCCAATCCTATTATATAGAATTTTTCTAAATAGATATTTGTTTATAAATACACATCTCGATTCACTCTATATACTAAATATAATTTCCTACTTTTACACACTGATTCATTAACTAAAACACATAAATCTATCATGAAAAAATTTTCACTTTTTATGCTTTCGCTTTTCGTAGTCTTTTTGGGCTATGCACAAAGCTATGATCCTAATGCAGACCTGGAACCGGGCGCTGTACCTGTACCGGGCGGTGCCACCAAGGGCAGCTGGACTATTCAATTCAAGTATGCCAGCGTCCCGAGTAATGGCGCGGCAGGTTGCGAAACCGACGGAACGAATTTCTACGTTACCCAATGGAACGGCGACTCAATCTGGAAGTTCAATATGAGCGGACAGCTTATTGGCGGTTTTAAAATCTCGGGAGTCGGTCATCTACGTGATTTGGCTTACGATGGCCAATATTTCTACGGAGGAAGAGCCACAAATAAAATTTATAAAATGGACTTTTCCACCACTCCTCCTTCTTTGGTTTCTACCATTAACACTCCGGTAGCAGTACGCCACATCGCGTACGATCCGAATGCCGATAATGGTAACGGAGGATTTTATGTAGGTAACTGGAATACGGATATCGTTTTGGTAAGCCGTACGGGTACCACTTTGCAAACGATCCCGGCCGCCACACACGGGCTTACCAGTTCTTATGGCTCGGCTTACGATACCATCTCTCCCGGTGGACCATTTCTTTGGGTTGTTAGTGCGGGTTCACACACTTTAACCCAGCTTAATGCCACGACAGGCGCACCAACAGGATTAACACATGACCTTTCTGATGTGGATCCCAACGGCGGCTATGGCGGAGGTCTTTGGATTGAGCCTAATATTGTTTCCGGTACGGTTACCTTAGGCGGATTGATTCAAAACCGCTATATCTACGGTTACGATCTGGCCACAACAGTTTCCGATACTTTTGATTTTTCAATGGATGAAGTGAATCTGGCAAATATGGTTCCGATAGGACAAAATGTGGACATCAAAGGTACGCTGACCAATGAAGGAATAGATACCATTACCAGCTTCGACCTGAACTATCAGGTGGATAACGGAAACGTGGTTACACAAAATATTACCGGTGTAAGTATTGCAAGTTTCGATTCCTATTCTTTTACCCATAGTACACCTTGGGTACCGGCAAGCGGTATTCATTCGGTAGCTGTATGGGCAAGTAACCTAAACGGCCATGCAGACCAAAATACAGCCAATGATACGATTACAAAACAAACTGTTGGATATGATCCGGCGAATGCCGTACAACGTATTCCATTGTATGAAACATTTACCAGTTCAACCTGTGGCCCATGCGTTGCGGGAAATACCAATATGCAAGCTTTGTTTCTCGCAAATCCGAATAAATGGACCTGCGTAAAATATCAAATGAGCTGGCCCAGCCCCGGTGATCCTTATTATACTGCCGAAGGTGGTGTACGTCGCCAGTT
>CAYUAN010000303.1:0-6691 GCA_964442545.1 uncultured Prolixibacteraceae bacterium
CGAAAAATACAGCGAATGTTACCTCCAATATTTCGCGTTTGGAGATGACTACCAAGCAGAATGTCATCACTAAAAAAGTGGTGGACGAATACTATATGGTCGTGCTGCTGCAGGATATTGTGCGCACGCGCGAACTGGCGGTGCAGGATATGCAATTGCATGCTAAAAATACCCAACGCCTGATTGAAACAGGTGTGCTTTCGAAATACAATAAACTGCGGGCCGATGTGGCTCTGGCTACGGCTGAGCGCCACCTGGCCGATGACAAAAGCCGTTTGGATATTGCCCGCTCGGCTTTGAATATTTCCATCGGTTATCCGGAGGATACCCTATTGGTTTTACAGGATAGTTTGTATTTCAAATTGCAAAATATTTCCGTGGAGAAATTGCAACAGGATGCCCGCCGCGATTTGCCGGTTTTTCAATTGCAACAGCAGAAAAGACAATTGGTTGAACAAAATTATAATGCGCAGAGGGCGGAAATGTTTCCACAGATTTTTGCCTTTGCCAACTACAGTTTTTTCAATAATCAGCTGCCCATTATTATGGGCCCCTTTACCGCGGGTATTCAACTGCATTACAATATTTTCAACGGGATGAGCGATTATAAAAAACTGCAGGCCAGTAAGTATATGATGCAAGAGGCGAATCTGAGTGTGGAAAATACCGAAGTGAAGGTGGATTTCCTGATTGATAAATCGTATAAGCAAGTGGAGGCGGCCAAGAACCGTTATCTGAAATTGCAATCGACCATAGAACTGGCGGAGGAAAATTACCGCATCTCCAAGAAACGTTTTGACCAGGGTCTGGACCGCTCCGTGGATGTGATTGATGCCTACACCTTGCTCGAAACGGCCAGGGTGGAGCAGCTTTTGGCTTTATATGCCTATTATGTGGCCCTGAATAATTTGTATTTTGCAAGCGGCCAGAGTTCGAAAATAGCAACCGTCTTGCGCTAGCTGTAAATAACGGAATTTTTGCCGTCTAAAGAAATTTTGAAAAGAATATGAATAAGAAAAAGATACTCATTTTTGGTTCCATTCCCGTACTAATTGCGGTGGTGGCGATAGTGGTTTTACTGCTGCGTCACCATAAAACCGAACCTGTTGTGATGACCGGATTGATAGAAACCGTGCAGGTGAATGCATCGTCTTTGCTGCCCGGCCGTATCGATTCTTTATGGGTAGGTGAGGGCGATGAGGTGCAAAAAGGACAAATTTTGGCCACCATGGATACCCGTATTCTGGATGCCAAGCTGGGACAAGCCGAAGGCCTGGCTAAATCGGCGGCATCATTGGCCGAGCTGGCCCGCAAAGGAACCCGCGAGGAACGAAAGTTGAGCGCGCAGAATCAATACAATATCGCCAAGGCGAATTACGATTTCGCGGAAGCGACCTATGAGCGCTACCGTGCCTTGTACGAAGACAGCATCATCTCCTTGCAGGAGATGGAAGCCGTACAAACGCGCTATGTGGCGGCGAAGGAACAATTATCCATCGCAAGCAACTTATACGCTATCGCATTGAAAGGAATGCGCCCCGAAGAAATTAATGCCGCCGAAGGGCAGGAGGAGGCCGCGGCCGGTATGACCGAGGAGGCAAAGGCCCTGCGGGACGAAACCATTATCCGTTCACCCGTTACCGGTGTGATTGCCGAGCAAATGGCCGAGGAGGGCGAAGTGGTTGGCCTGGCCTATCCGGTTTTTACGGTGATTCAGCCGCAAAAGAATTATGCCTTGCTGCAGGTGCGCGAGGATATGATGAAGTATTTCAAAAAAGGCAGCAAACATAAAATCCGTTTGCCCGCCCTGGGTAATGAGGAGGTGGAAGTGGAAGTGCATCATATTTCCGTTTTGGCGGATTTCGCGACTTGGGAGCCGACTCAAATGAAAGGGGATTACAACCTGAAAAGTTTTGAGGTGCATCTGGTGCCCGAAAAACCGCTTAAGGACTGGCACGCGGGCATGACCTTCCAACTTGAGATTTATCCTGAAGAAGGGGAATAATGAAATTCGGATTATTGCATATTATCCGATATGAATTGTTGCGGCTGATTAGTTTTCCTTCCAGTCGTAACCTCTTGATTATTATCCCGCTGATTACTTTTTTCTTTTTGAGTTTTATCTATATCCGTGGGGGTATCCGCGATATTCCCATCGCCGTAATCGACCGGGACCAAACGCAAATGTCGCGCCTGGTAACCCGCTACCTTGATGCCGAGTCGATGCTGAAAGTGGTGTTGCAACCCGATTCGCGCCGCACGGCTGAGGAGATGCTCGGCAAGGAGGAGGCCTATGCCGTGGTGGTAATTCCGCGCGATTTTCAGAAAAATGTGCTTTCGGGCAAATCGAGTCCGCTGCCGGCTTTTATCAATGCTTCAAGCATCCTGCACGGAAATATGATTTATTCGGCGGTCTCGAAAGTGGCAATTACCATTTCGTCGGGGGCGCTGATTGAGCGTTTTAAGGAGTCGGGCAAGCATTTCGAACAGTCGATGGCTATGGCGCTGCCCATCAAGGTGCATCTGAAACCGCTCTATAATCCCTGGTACAACTATCTTTATTATCTGATTCCGGGCTTGCTGACCGTACTGTTTTTTATGATGGTCTTTTTCGTGGCGGCGCGCAGCATCAACAGTGAGTGTAAGGCCGAAACTTTTGCCGCCTTGTTTGAAAAAGCGAACCATAGTATCCTGAATCTGGTTTTGGGGAAAGCCATTGGAATCTACCTGCTCAGTATGACGGTTTTCCTGCTGATTATCGGGATTATATTTCCGCTTTTCGGCATTCCTTTATATGGCAGTATTCGGGCCTTGACGCTGCTGTTTAGTCTGGCAATTTTTGCCAATATCTTTATGGGAATGGGTATCTCGGCCATTGTTACCGATCAGGTAATCGCGATGGACCTGAGTTTTTTCTACAATTCGCCCGCCTTTGTGTTTAGCGGTTTTACCTTTCCGATTTTCGGGATGCCGGCCCTGAATGCTTTTTACGCCCATCTGATTCCTTATACCTATTTTCTGACGGGCTTTATCAAGCTGTACGAAATGGATACGCCCCTACGCTATGCCTATCCCGAGTTTCAATCTTTGGGAATCTTTATCCTGATTGGCTTTGTGCTTTCGCTGGGCGGTTTGTGGCTGCATATTTACAAACTTAAATCCTGTACGCGATGAAGGCCTTTCTGCACGATATCGGACGGCTGCTAAAGCGTGAACTGGCCATCATCTCGGGTGACGGCAGTATAGTGCTGACCATTTTCATCGCGCCGCTTTTGTATATGCTCTTGCTGGGCACTATCTATACCCATAAGGATATTCACAGCGTGGATATGGCGGTGATTGATATGGACCGGAGCCAGTTGTCGCGCACCTACATCCGTTTTATCGAGTCCACCGAAAAGGCGCACGTAAAATATTCGCCCAAAGATTTTGAAGAGGCCAAAGACCTTTTTTACCGTTTTGAGGTTTATGGCGTTTTGGTTATCCCCAAGGGCTTTGGCAAAGACCTGATGACCCTGAAAGGAACCGATGTGATGCTGTATCTGAACAACAGCCGCTTTTTGATGTCCAACGAAATCAATAAAGCTGTGCAGAAAGTTTCGCTGATGATGGGAGCGGGGCTGCGGCTGAAGTATTTCGAGGAAACGGGAACCCACCCGCGAGAAGCTATGGAAATGGTGATGCCCGTTAAGCCGGAAATTAATTTCCTGAATAATATTTTTAATAATTACGGCTATTTCCTTTTGCCGGGCTTGCTCTTTTTAATCATTCAGCAAACGCTTTTAATCGGTTTGGGGGAGAGTGTCAGTATCGAGCGGGAAGAAAATCTTTTGCCCGAATGGCTGCGGCCCGGTCGTGCTGTTTTTACCGCTATTCTTGGCAAAAACCTGTTTTATTTCGCGCTGTATATGGCCTATGCCTTATTGGTTTTCGCGGTGATTTTTCCTTTCTACGAATTGCCTGTAAAAGGCAATATGGCCGACCTGGCCTTGCTGGTATTTTTATTTATCGTGGCCATGTTGCTTTTTACCAACCTGCTGGCCTCATTTTTCAAAAAGCAAATCGTATTTATGGAAATCATCGCCTTTACCTCTTATCCCATATTTTTGGTAACGGGCTACAGCTTTCCGCGTTATGCCTTGCCTGAAGTGTATATCTGGTTTAGCTATTTGTTGCCCACTACACCCTTTATGGAAAGTTTGGTAAAAATTACGCAACAGGATGTGCCGATGAGTTATATGGTGCATAATTACTGGATTTTGGCGGCGCAAATTGTGGTGCTTTACGGACTCCTGCATTGGCGATTAAGTTATTTGCGCAAGCGCGAAACAAAAAACGAGACAACAGTGGAATTATAAATATATTTGTAGTTAATGAAAAAGCTATCCTTATCAACACGGACCTTAATCGGAGTATTCTCCGGTATCGCTCTGGGAATCTTCTTTGGGGAACATGTGGCCTGGCTGTCTGTTGCCGGGGATGTTTTTATCGGCCTTTTGCAAATGACCGTATTGCCGTATATTATGATTTCGCTGATTGTCAATATCGGGCGATTGTCAATGGATACGGCCAAGCGCCTGATTAAATACGGCGCGCTATTTCTGTTGATGCTTTTGGGCATCGGCCTGATTTCTTTATTTCTGTTGCCGTTTGCCTTTCCGGAGTGGGGTAGTGGCAGTTTTTACAGCAGCGATTTTGTGCAGGAAACCACCAAATTTGATTTTGTAAAACTCTATGTCCCGGCCAATCCCTTTGAGTCGATGAGTAATAATGTGGTTCCCGCAGTGGTGCTTTTCAGCATCTTTATCGGTTTGGGCGTGATGAAATTGCCCAATAAGGAGGTGCTGCTGAAACCGCTCGATGTAATGAATACGGCCCTGAACCAGGTGAATAAAATGATTGTGCGGATTACTCCAATCGGTGTTTTCAGTATTGCCGCAGGCGTGGTAAGTGAACTTAGTTGGAATGATTTAAGCCGTCTGCAGGCCTATCTGTTTATTTATCTTGCGGCGGTTATCTTACTGACGTTTATTGTCTTGCCATACCTGATTTCGATATTTACGCCCTACTCGCCCAAAACGGTATTCAAACTTACGCGTACCACCCTGATTACCATTTTTGCCACGGGAAAAATTATTGTGGTATTTCCTCAGCTGATTGAAAATATTAAGGAAATCATCGCTACGGAGGAGGGCGACCAAAAAGAAGCCCATTCGGAGGTGGATGTGATTATGCCTTTGGCCTATCCTTTCCCGAACTTGGGAACCTTTATGATTTTTATATTCGCACCCTTCGCTGCCTGGTATTCTGGCCATACCATAGAGTTTAGCGATTATCCTGTGTTTTTAAGTTCCACGCTCTTGAGTAGTTTTGTGGCGCCGATTACGGGCCTTCCCTTTACCTTGGATGTTTTGGGTATTCCCAAAGAAACCTTCCATTTGTTTGTGGTGTCCACGGTTATTACCGACCGCATCCGCGTGGTCTTGGGGGCCTTTCACCTTATCACGCTTACCTTGCTCAGTGTAACGGCCAGTCAGGGCTTGTTACGGTTTCGTAAAATGATATTTTTCAAGGCCTTGATGATTGTTGCCATTAGTTATGGCATAAGTATTTTCGGCTTAAATAAGCTCTTGATTTATAATATGGAAAATATTCCGACCAATATGGAAATCTTAAACCGTTTTAGTCTGATTTCGCCGGAACAGCCCTATGTTATTCTGAAGAAACCCGCCCGAAATCCAAACCGGAAGTGGCGGGGCGAAAATACCTTGAGCCGTATTAAAAGAAGAGGTAAAGTCAGAGTAGGATTTTATCCCGAGGCGATGCCCTTTACCTTCTATAATAAAGATTCCGCCCTGGTGGGCATGGGAATTGACATGGCGCATTTGCTGGCCTCCGATTTGGAAGTTTCCATCGAATTTGTGCCCATTGAGCGCGGTAAATTGATTGAGTATATGCGGAAAGATTATTTCGATATTGTGATGTCGGATATCTTTATCTCGACGCATTACGCCCAGGAAATTATGCTTTCGCAGCCATATATGACGGTTTCCCTGGCTTTGGTGGTGCCCAAAGAAAATAATGCGTTGAACACCTTTGAATCGGCTATGGCACTGGATAGTTTTGCAATTTGTTATTACGAGCGCTATGAGGTGGCGCGGGAGTTCGCTTCATTCTTTGGTAATGCGCGCATTCATGAAGTGAGGTCTTTAAATCAATTCTTTTCGTTAACACAAAGCGACAGCATACACTGTGATGCTTACCTGACGAGTGCCGAACGTGCCAGTGCCCTCACCATCAAACATCCGGGATTTAAGGTGGTAAATCCATTGCCTTATCATATGCGCAATGCCTTGGTTTTCCCCATTGCAAAGAGCGATATCTGGCGGCGGTATATCGACAACTGGATTGAATACCGGACGAAAGACGGATCCATTGATCGCCTCTACGACCAATGGATATTGGGCCATCAGTATATTAAAAAGAAAAAGACCTGGAGTGTGTACGATAATATTATTCTGCCGAAATATTTTTCGAAAAAGAATACGGAAAATGTCAAAGATATAGCCGATTAATCGGTATGCATTGTTTTCAGTCGGTAAATTCCCTTGCGGTTTATATGCAAACTGTAATGCTGGTAGATACGCTGTCCGCCGTATTTTATCACCAGAACCAGATGCACGGGAATGCT
>CAYUAN010000304.1:0-8449 GCA_964442545.1 uncultured Prolixibacteraceae bacterium
TTCGCCAATGGGTAATGCCACCGTGCGTATTATGAAGCTGGGAAGCAATAAACTTGTTTATTCCGGAACAATCAAATCATTCCAAGAATCAAGTATTTATCAGGGAGTTACTTATTAATCCGGGTAATATTGGTTTGAAGGAATGTTGGGTGCGTAAGGTATCGGGCGATTGTAGTGATTTAATTCCACATCTAAAATCAACAAGCTCCAAATCAGAAATCCCAAACTACTTCCCGCCGGTAACCATTTTCTGGTAATCGCCACTGTGGGCGGGATCTATTTCGGTTAGAATGTTTTTGGCTTGTGTACGCTCGTTGGGTTGTGCGCCACCGAATATTCCGATAAACTCATCGCGCTTGGCGTCCAGTAAGATAGACACCAGAAACAAGCCCGGGCGGTTGCGGTGCAATTTCTGCAGATAACCCAGAGACTGCAAAATAGTTACCCGTGCTTTAGATGTATTCTCATACATTTGATCCAATCCCAAACGGTGATATTCGTACATAAAGGAATGAAAATCAGAATAGCTGGAATTCAGCAGATTCTCCACCAGCCAATAACGGTTTTTCTGTCCTTCAAAGGATTTCCAACCGGACTCGCGGGCACTTTGTGCATTGTTGACAATCGTCTGCGCATTATTAAAATAGGGAATTCCGCCACTGGGCGAAAAGGAATCAAAATCCAGGCCGATAATAATATAGGCATAATAGGCCAACACGGAGGTCAGATTATTACTGAAGGTGCTTAAATCAAAATCCAGCGGATCATGCTCCACCCAGGTAAAATCAAAGTCGTTATCGATAAAATTCAACATCACCGAATTATAGGAGCTGTTAAACACCGGGCGGCTCGACTGAATCTGAATATTGCCGGTATAATAATCGCCCGAAGTGTTTTTATCAAAGGTGATGTAAATGCTGCATTCGATACGCTCCTCCACTTCAAATTTACGGTCTGTCCACTGACGTGAATTCATGAACTCGTAAATGGCCTTTTGCAAGGTTTGGAATTTGGTTTTATCCGATACCTGTACCTGCTGACTGTTGATGGACACCTGACAATTCAACTCCTGTGCCTGAAGGCCGGCAATCGTCAATAAGGAAACTAAAAGTGTAATCAGAATTCTCATAAACAATATTTTAGTCAAGCATCTCTTCAATGCGATTTACAATATCCGCTGCCACTTCGCGCTTATCTTTCAAATCATAGGCCCGCTCCCCGCCCCGGCAGTCAATCAGGGTTACGCGGTTTGTGGGATGCGCAAAACCGGCGCCTTTATCTTGCAACGAATTAAGAACGATTAAATCCAGGTTTTTCGTATGCAATTTCTTTTTGGCATTCTCAATCTCATTATCCGTTTCGAGGGCAAAACCGACCAGGAATTGTCCGTTTTTCTTCCGTTTGCCCATCGCACGCAAAACATCGCGGGTAGGCTTCAATTCAATCTCCGGCACCTGATCACCCTTTTTTATTTTTTTATCCGCTACTTTCGCAGGGGTAAAATCCGCAATGGCCGCCGCCATAATACCGATATCCGACTGCTCGAATGCACGGATGCAGGCTTCATACATTTCAGCCGCCGATTGCACATTAATACGTTGGATGTCGGGATGTTGAACATTCAGACTTACCGGACCGGCAACCAAGGTCACTTTCGCTCCCCTGTTCGCCAATTCTTCGGCCAGGGCAAATCCCATTTTTCCCGAAGAATGATTTCCGATAAAACGCACGGGATCAATGGGCTCATAGGTCGGGCCGGCCGAAACTAAAACTTTTTTACCGCTTAGTTTCGTTTTTTTTTTGAAGAAATCTTCGATAATACGGAAGATATTTTCCGGTTCTTCCATCCGCCCGGCACCACAAAGCCCCGAAGCGAGCTCACCCTCCGTGGGTTCGATAATATGATGCCCCCAGGATTGCAGCTTCTCGATATTCTGCCTGGTGGAGGGATGTTGGTACATATCCAAATCCATCGCCGGAGCAATCATCACCGGGCAACGTGCCGAAAGATAAGTAGTCAGCAATAAATTATCCGCTATTCCCTGACACATCTTGCCCATGGTATTGGCCGAGGCGGGTGCTATCAACATCAAATCGGCCCAAAGGCCCAATTCTACATGCGAATGCCAGTTGCCATCTTCCTTATCGAACATTTCTGTATGCACAGGATTCCCCGATAGTGTACTAAGGGTCAGCGGTGTTACAAAATCACGGGCTGCGGGTGTCATAATAATCTGCACTTCCGCCTCTGCTTTTTTCAGCAGGCGCACAAGCAAAGGAATCTTATAGGCAGCAATGCTAGCCGTAATTCCAATGATTATTTTCTTCCCTTTCAGCATTTGATTTTATTAAAATTGGTCTTTGCTACCCTCTTTAATCGGATTACGATAATAAATTTTATCGTTCAGAAATTCGTAAATAGCCATTAAAGTCGGCTTGGGCAAACGCTCGTAATAACGGGCAATCTCTATTTGCTCACGGTTTTCAAACACTTCTTCCAAAGTATCGGTACTGGTTTGAAATTCAGCAACTTTTTCATTCAGCTCTTCTTTCAATTCCAATCCGATTTGATTGGCACGCTTGGCCAAAATGGCTAAAGTTTCGTAAATATTCTCCGTTCCTTTTTCGAATTGAGTAATATCATACGATTCTGCTGTGGTTTCTGTTTTAATCTTCTTGTAATCCATAATATTTATTTGATTCTGTTCTGTTTTACTAATTTATAAAGGCCGATGATGCTTTTTGCGAATACGCTCAATACGGGCCAAGCCTTTTTTGACACTGTGTAATAACTTATCTGCTTCTTTACGGTATTTGCCATCTGGATATTTTGCCATATAATCATTATAAGCAGTAATTGCATTTTTATAGCGTTCTTCCTGCTTCATAAAAATACTTTTCGAAGCATAAGTGTAATTCGCTTTAATTATCAGATAGCTGCACTCCTCTTTGTATGGCGAAGACGGATAATCCTTAATGTGCTGATTCAATGCATATATCGCTGCCTTAAAATATTCCGTTTTCAAATAATTCTTGGCAGCATAAAAGTCTTTCTTAGCCAGTTTCAAACGCAATTCGTCAATCACCTTATTGGCTTCGTCCACCTTAGGTGAATTGGGATACATATTAATAAACATCTGCATATCCCGGATTGCAGCCCGTGTGCTGGTTTGATCCAGGCTAAATTTTGGCGAATCGAGGTATTTACAATAAGCACTCATGTATAAACTTTCCTCGGCAAAGGGGCTGCGCGGAAATGTTTTGGCAAAATACTTAAAGTGGTAACTCGCCAGTATGTAATCCTTTTCTTTATAATAGCTTTGCGCATAATAGTAATAGATGCGCTCAATCTTTTCCGTTCCGCGATACAGCACAATCAACTCATCAAACAACTGAATAGCATGATAATAATCGCCCTTTTCATAATATTGCATCGCGGCTTCATATTTCTCCTCCGGAGTACCCTTTTTCTGGATATAATTAAAGCCCTTGCACGATGCTAAGAATACGATTATCAGGCCAATGATGATGATATGTAGTCTGTTTTTAAACATGGCTGCAAAAGTAGGTAAATATGTAGTATAATTCAACCTTTAATAAGCGTTTGAGATGCGGCTTTAGTATATGGCAGGGAAAATAAATAAATATATTTTAACAACTTATTGACCTATTGTATTTTAAGACAATATTTCACTATTCCCAAAATGAGAAATCAGCGCATTGTTTTTGCGGCATTATATTTTGCTTTCCATATAACGAATGTACTTGTATAGTTCGGAATTGCGGCTACTGTATTTCTTGGTGATTTTAGCCCATTCCTTGAATTTATTTTTATTGCCCTCATTGAAATAAGCCTGCGCCATATTAATCGCCATTTCAGCTTTCTGCTGACTGTCCTTCGACAAGCTGATTCCTTTGCGATACACCTCCTCGGCCTCCGCTATTTTACCATTATGCGCCAAGGAAAAACCCAACTCCCGGTAGTAGAAAAAGTTAGCAGGATTGCGCTCGATTGCCGCCCGTAAAACCGTTTCGGCTTTATCATAATCCTCCAGCGAATTATAGGCATAGGCCAGTTCAAAGGCCAGGCCCTTAGCTGCGGGGTCCATTTTATATGCCTGTTCCAAGGGGTTCAATGCATAAGCGGAAGCGCCTGCATGATTGTAAAAATATCCGCGACGCACCAAATCCGACACGGTGTTTCCGCTGCTTATATAATTATACATCCATGCCGGAGTATCGGGCAAATCCATTTGAATCAAGGCCTCCGGCGGTAGTATCGCCATTTTCGACATTCCGGGCTGATAGCGAATTTTTGCATCATAATTTGTATCCGCCAACAAATGCACATAATTCCCGTATTGATTGATATACATACTGCCCTCCAACTGCAGGGTAAATCCGGCTTGCATATCAATATAAACATAGCCCATACTGTATTTGGTCTCCCCCGCTTTTTTAGGAAGGACCACCCAGCGGTTTTCACATTGATAAAACGCTTTATCGAATTTTAGCGGACTTTCCTTCGTATCCTGCGCGGCAATTTGTAGCACAGCTAAATAAAGTAAAGTTATCAGGAAAATTATTCTGTTCATACTAAAACGGTGTTTATGTAATGAGCAAAGATACCCAAACTTCCTATGGATAATTTTAACTTAATTCAAAAAGCGGCAAAAACTATTTGCCGTACCTTTGTTAACTCAATCCGGAATAAACAAAAATCGCAAATGGACATTATTTATATCGTAATCGGAATCGTTTTAGGGGCCGGGGCCTTATTTTTGGTTTTTAATACCCGCCTGAAATTCGCACTGAAAGAACAACAGCGCCTGGAAAATGAAAACCGGGAAGCAGCGCAGGAAATCGAAAGGCTTACCAATGAAATTCGTCAGAAAGAAGAACAATTAAACGAAGAAACACGCAGATATCTGGAATTGGAAGCTGATATCAAGGTATTGGAAAGTAAATTGGCCGCCCGCGATGAAGACTTGGAAAAGCAGGAAAAGACATTTAAGGAAAACCTGAAGGAGCAAGAAGAGAAATACCGCGAAATTCAGGAACAACTGAAAGCTGAATTTAAAAATCTGGCCACGGATATTTTGGAGGAAAAGTCCAAGAAATTTTCGGAAACCAGTCAGAAAGACATCGGAGAACTGCTAAAACCCTTGCAAAACAAGATTGATGAATTTAAGAAACAGGTGAACGAGGTTTACGATAAAGAAGGCAGGGAACGTTTTTCGTTGATTCGGGAAATAAAACAACTGGCCGAACTGAATACAAAACTAACCACCGGTGCCGAAAACCTGACCAAAGCGCTTAAAGGCGACAGTAAGATGCAAGGCGACTGGGGTGAAATGATTTTGGAAAACATTTTGGAACAATCGGGTCTGACCAAAGGCCGCGAATATCTGGTGCAGGAAACGTATGATAATGCCGAGGGCCGCAAATCGCGCCCCGATGTGATTGTGCGTTATCCGGGCAATCGTTGCGTTATTATTGATTCCAAGGTATCGCTGACCAATTACGAGCAATATGTAAATGCGCAAACGGAAGAAGAACGGAAGCAGGCCATCAAGTTGCACCTGAATTCGGTGAGCAAGCATATTAAGGAATTGAGTGCCAAAAACTATCAGGATTTACTCGACGATTGCAAGAGCCCCGACTTTGTAATGATGTTTATGCCGTTGGAGCCCGCCTATTTGCTCGCCGTGCAAAACAAGCAGGATTTGTGGATTGATGCCTATAAAAAGAAGGTTTTGCTGATTAGCCCGACCAACCTGATTGCAGCTTTACGCATGATTTCCGAACTGTGGCATCAGGACAAGCAAAACAAGAATGTTGCACGTATTGCCGAAGAAAGCGGAAAACTTTATGATAAGTTTGTGGGCTTTTTGGAGGATATGGACAAGTTGGAAAAGCAAATCGGCAAACTGGGCGAAACCTATACTGATGCCCGTAAAAAGCTGGAAAAAGGAAGCGGAAATTTGATTGGCAAAGCGGAACTGATTAAAAAACTGGGCGCCAAACAAAAGAAAAACATACCGGCGTCGTTCTTAAATGCATATGATGCGGAAAATGAAATTGAAACAGCCAATAATGATGAATAAAGGGAGTATCTTATTTTTTCTCGGACTGATATTCCTTGGGCTGTCGGCCACGGCTCAGGGCGACTTGAGTAAAGAAAATATCGCGGCTGCCTACCGCCCGGACGCGACCTCCCTGCACCCTTCCTATAAGGTTTATCATATAAACGACAGCAGCAGCCTGGTTTTCTATGAAATCAATCTCAGCGAACTGCATTACAAAGGTTTGGCCGATTCCATTCATTATTTTGCACAAGCATATATTCATTACGATGTGTATATGAATTACAAAGCCCGCAACCTGGTGGACAGCGGTTCGGCTTATATCGAGGACACCGAAAATTACGGCAAGGATGTAACAACTTTGGGGAACTTCCCCATAAAAATAAAAGAAGGTTATTCTTATGTTATTCGCTTGCAAATAGATGACATACACAGTAATAACCGAAGTGTGCTATTTTTGGATATCGACAAAAACGACAAGCTGGGACGGGATAACTTTTATATGAAAGCATCCGATAATTTACCGATGGTGCAGAGCTATGTGGAGCGGAATAAGCCCTACCGCATTATTTACCGCGACACAAACGTGCGCTATGCCCTGGTAAAATATTTCAAGCCCAATCTGGACCCGGCCCGTCCGCCTATGAGCGGCGGCATGCCCTCCAAAAGGGTTATTCGTTCGGATACCACCTATAAAATTCGTTTTGAGCAGGGAATGAGTGAGGAAATCTATTTCCCCAAGCAGGGCTTTTACCATATTTATATGGATTCCACACGTCAAAAAGGTTTTACTGTTTTTCAATTCACCTCCAATTATCCCTTTATCACAACTGCCATGCAGATGATTACGCCGGCACGCTACCTAAGTACCAAAAAGGAATTTGCGGCACTGGTAAGTGCCAAAAACAAAAAAACGGCCATTGACAATTTTTGGCTGAACCTGGCCGGGAGCAAAGAGCGCGCACGCAGTATGATTAGCATGTACTACAATCGTGTGCAGGTAGCCAATATGCTGTTCTACTCGGACCGCGAAGGCTGGATGACCGATCGCGGCATGATTTACATTATTTTGGGGCCTCCGGACTATGTTTATCGCAACGAATCGATGGAAACCTGGAAATACGGTTACCAAAAAGGAAATAACGGTTTGCGTTTCGATTTCTATAAAGCGGATAACCCGTTTACGGATAAGGATTTCCTGCTGAACCGGACGCCCTCCTACACTACGCCCTGGAATAATGCCATTGAAATCTGGCGGCGGTAGTCTGCTAAGAAACTTCACTGAATATTACTGATTAAACGGATTTTATCTTTATCGTCTTGTTTTGTACACGAATACTGTTCCATGCAATTATTAATACTACTTTTGCCCCATGAAGCATCAGCATAAAAGAAACGAAAGCGATTTTATTTACGGACTGCATCCCGTGCAAGAAGCATTCGACAGCGGCAAAGAGATTGACAAACTACTGATTCAAAAGGGCGTGCGCAACGACATTGTGCAGGCCATTATCCAAAAAGCCAAAGCGAGCGAAACGCCTTTTCAGTTTGTGCCCGTGGAAAAGATGAACCGTGTAACACGGAAAAATCATCAGGGGGTAATCGCCTATATTTCGCAAGTGGAATACCAACAATTGGAGCAGGTGCTGCCCATGGTATATGAAAAAGGCGAAACGCCCTTGATTCTCCTGCTCGACCGCATTACGGATGTACGAAATATCGGAGCCATTGCCCGCTCGGCGGAATGTACCGGCGTGCATGCCATTGTGGTTCCGGCACAAAACTCGGCCCGCATCGGTGGCGATGCCGTGAAATCGTCGGCAGGGGCTTTGCTGCGCGTACCCATTGTGCGCAGTTTTAATCTGAAAGACAGTATTCGTTTTCTGAAAGACAGCGGCTTGCAAATATTTGCCGCCAGCGAGAAAGCGGACAAACTATACGATGAAACCGATTATAGCGGCCCTACAGCTATTATTATGGGCTCGGAGGAGGATGGCGTTTCGGGCGAATACCTGAAACTATGCGATGCCACCGTGCAAATTCCCATGGTGGGCGAAATCGCTTCCCTCAATGTGTCGGTGGCCGCCGGTGTGATGCTGTTTGAAGTTTTGCGCCAAAGGAGAAAATCCGAAGCGATTTAGAGTTTGATAAAACGGAATTGGCTGATTTTCGATTTTAACAAAAAACGCTGCACCAATCTTTGTACCGCCTATGAAAAACATCAGCGAAAAAAAGGAAGTCATAATTTTAAGCCTTATCCTGCTTGCCGGCCTGGTATTGCGCTTGTGGGATTATGCCGCTTTTTCGCTGACCAATGATGAACTGAGTGCCCTGTACCGCACCAATTACAGTAGTTTGCACGA
>CAYUAN010000305.1:0-2626 GCA_964442545.1 uncultured Prolixibacteraceae bacterium
ACATTAGCCAGAAAAACATTAATATCATTCCTTCTTCGGTAAATATTTCCGCTTTAGGCCCAACATCCTTTTGCGACGGAGGCAGTGTTATACTTACGGCCATGTCGGCTAATATGACCTATCAATGGTATAAAGACCAGCAATTAATTAATAATGCCACACAAGCATTTTATACGGCTACGCAAAGCGGAAACTATTTTATCCTGGCTCATGATACCATAACCGGTTGTAACAGTATCAGTAATCAGGTTAATGTTACCAATAATACCACGGATTTCAATCTGGCATTTATTGCCAATCCCAACAGTTTTACCGCAGCACCATTTACCACTAATATTGTGAATCAAACACCCAACAAAACAAATTATTATTGGGTATGGGAGTTTGGCGACGGGAATACCAGCAGCTTGCTTGACCCAGCCCATACATACGCCTTTAACGGCACCTACGACGTCCGCGTGATTGCGAAAGATGTCAATACCGGCTGTTACGACACCCTGGTAAAACCCGGCTATATCACTTGTTCGGGCGGGGCCTCCAATCCGTGTACCATCAATGCAGCGATTACGCCGGCGGGATATGCTACTATTTGCCAGGGCGACAGTATCACTTTAACAGCAACTGCAGGTGCCGGTTATACTTATCAATGGATACGAAATAATTTCCTGATTGCCGGAGCCGACAGTATGGTTTATGTTGCCAAAACCGCGGGCAACTATCAGGTAATAATCAGCGACAGCAATTGCACACAAACATCACCGCCACTTGTCTTGGCTAATTATCCCAGCATTCAACCTGCTATATTAAGTTCCGGAACACTACAGGCCTGTTCGAATGACAGCATGTTACTCTCGGTGAATGTGGGTTATAGTTCGTACAATTGGAATACAGGTGATACTACCCCAAGCATTTACATTCATAATACAGGATATTATCAGGTAAGCGTTACCGACAACTACGGATGTTCATTAACCTCTCCGCAATTCGCCGTTAGCAACTCCTATCTGAATCCTCCGGAAATATGTATCGTAACGGTGGACAGCAATGACCATAACGTAATTGTTTGGGAACGGCCTAATACTACCCTGATTGACAGTTTCTATATTTATCGCGAGGGCATTTATGCCGGTATTTATGATAAAATCGGAGTGGTTCCGTATTCGGCTACATCTGTTTTTATCGACACCAATTCACAACCGGGAGCTCGCTCATACCGTTATCGTTTGGCTGCAGTAGATACCTGTGGCGGAGTGAGTCTGCAAGGCCAATTCCACAAAACCATGCACTTAACCATTAATGCCGGACTAAATGGTGCCTGGAATTTAATCTGGGAACCCTATCAGGGCTTGCAATACAGCAGTTTCAGAATTTACCGGGGCACTACCGTAAATAATATGACCATGATTGCACAATTACCGGGCACAAATACCACCTTTACGGATATGTATCCTCCGCCGGGTAATTTAATTTATCAAACGGAAGTGCTCAGCCCGACACCTTGTTATCCGGACAGTATTTACAAAGGAAAAACCAATTATCTGACCTCTCGTTCCAATCATGCTCGAAATAATGGCATTCCTCCCATGTACCTGACGGCAAATTTCAGTGCAAACACACAAAAAGGAACGTGGCCCATTCAAATCAGTTTTACGGATCTGTCCACCGGAAATCCTGATTCCTGGCTATGGAATTTTGGCGACGGAAATACCAGTATCGAACAAAATCCCAAGCATACTTATAATAACACTGGAAATTATACCGTTCAATTGATTGCTTGTAACGGAAGTGTTTGCGATACGGTTATCCGGCAGAATTTTATTGAGGTAACGCCTAACGGATTGGTAGAACTGTCGGCAAATATTGAAGCAGAATTTTATCCCAATCCGAATGACGGAAGATTTACCCTGCACATTATTAGTGCGCGGCATGAACGCATGCTACTCCAGATTTTTAACAGTATCGGAAATCAGGTTTATACCGAAAATCTGAATATAAACGGAGACTATAGTAAGGAACTAGACCTGCAACACCTGGCCAAAGGAGTTTATTTCCTCCGTTTACAAAGCAAAGATCAGATGATAATGATGCGAAAGGTTGTTATACAATAAATTAAATCCTCAAGAGGCTGCTCCAAAAGAGCAGCCTCTTTTCTAATTATACGGCTTACTCTATTTACAGTCGTTCAATTTTCTATATTTGTAAAAGAGCAAATACAGAATATTAATCATAAATTAAATCGACATGAAGACAAGCATCTTACTTATACTCAGTTTATTTCTAAGCACCCTTACTTTTGGGCAAAAATATGTTACCATGGTTAAAACCTCCACGGGATGGCATTATATCGACATTAACGAGCAAACCATCGGAGAAAATAATTATCAAAAAACCTACAATTTTTCACCCGATGGGATTGCAGCTTTTGTTCAAGGGAAAAATATCAATTTCTTACGTGCCGACGGTACCGTTATCGAACCGGAACTAAAAGCAATAAAATTATTAACAAAAGGTATGTTCGGCAAGGTTCAGGGATTTAATGACGGGCTCATCGCCGTAAGACAAGGAAAGCGATGGGGTTATCTGGATAAAAACGGGAAGATCGCCATAGATATTAAATATACAGAAG
>CAYUAN010000306.1:0-2438 GCA_964442545.1 uncultured Prolixibacteraceae bacterium
AGCAGAGTCCCTCAGTATCAAGAAATCACCCAGGCCTGCAACAGTAATGTTACCGCATGCGGTTCAGGAAACTTATGGAGTGTGGAAGAATATGTTTATGAAGGAATTGCATCATTACCGCCCTGTTCAAAATGGAGAATCTCTTACTCTGCTTGCGCGCGCAACTTGGTAACGACCATACCTTCCAACAACACCAACTGTTTGTATATTGAAGCTCTATTATACAACCAGCAGGCGGCAGACAACAGCAGTCCTGTCCTAAACCTCCCGGCACTGTTTCTGGCTCCAAAAGATGAAGTTCTGCATTTCAATCCTGCTGCTTATGACCCGGACGGTGATAGTCTAGAATTTTCATTTTACCATATAAACACTAATAACGACAGCACTTATGTAACCTACGATTCCGGATATAGTTTTCAGAATTTTATCGGTTCATCCATTCCCATTAAAATGGACTCGTCAAGCGGTCAATTTATTATGAAACCCAATATGATTGGCAATACGAATTACGGTATTCGTATTCGTGAGTGGCGTAAAATAAATGGTACTTATACTCTTGTGGGAACGACGCATCAGGATTTAACATTGCTCATTTATAATGCTAATAATCATTCACCCGTGCTTAGCGGAATGATTTTTAATAGCGGGCACAACTATTCTCCCGCGGACACCACCTATTATGTTACCGCTGCGGCCCGGGAGCAGATTGCTTTTAACATCGCCGGATACGACCAGGATACGCTTGACCCAACAGCAAGCAGCCACAAAGAAATTTTCACGATTAAATGGAATCAAGGCATTCCCGACGGGAATTTTACGGTTTATGATAATGCTACCGATAGTGCCCGGGCGAACTTTAAGTGGACACCCCGTCTGGATGATATCAGGGGCTATCCCTACTGTTTCTCGGTAGAAGCACGCGATAGTGCCTGCCCCTTCAACGGCCTTCAACGCTATAATTATTGTATTCTGGTAAACCGGCCGCCCAAACTTGATTTGGGAAACGACACTACACTCTGTGACAACGACATCATTATTTTGGACGGGGACAGCGGAAATTACACCTATCTATGGTCCAATGGCGATACCACACGACAAATGGTTTTTAATGCCCAAAAAGCCGGATTAGGTATTCATACGGTATTTCTTAGCCGAAGCGGTTATGGTGTAACGGAAACCGATACCATACTGATTTCCGTAAAAAAATGTGTGGGGATAGACGAAGTCGGGCATCAAACCGAAGTTTATATAAGGCCTAATCCGAGTAAGGGTATTTTCCATATCGAGCTAAGCGGCTTAAGACAAACAACCATAGATGTGGAAATCTTCAATAGTTTCGGGGCCGGGGTTTATTCCAAACGATTTAGAACCAATGGCAACATTTTGCAACAAACTATTGATTTATCCGCTTTGGCAAAAGGCGTGTATTTTCTAAAAGCGGGAAACGGCCGGAATGCCATTTATAAGAAAATCATCATTCAATAATCAAAATTGATTTTCAACAAAAACGATTTTTTTGTGAAATCAATATTTCTTGTGTTTTTGTAAAATATTTTTACGCAACTTTGTAGTCCAAATGAGCGCAGGATACCAAAATAGAAGAAAGAGACTGTTTTTCAGCATAATGATGATTGCCTTTATGTGGGTGGTTATCGGTGATTTGGTGTCCATTCATATGGAACTGATTTTTGGAACCAAAAATATCAACTGGCATCACCCTTTTGCCAAAACCCAAAAATCGGACAGCAAAACCTTCAAAGTAAAGACCGACAAAAAGAGCCATCACGACGGCGGGCCTGTAGTTGCAATACTCAACGAACAACAGCAAAATGGCTTTTTCGAAAGTTGGATGAAGCAACTCTATTTTGTGGAGCCGGATATGGTTTTACATCTCCCCTGCCCCGGGATGCGCATGCGCGGTCCGCCATCCCTGACATAATTTTTCGTGAATTTCAGTATTGCTGCACACACAACAGCTGCATCGCAAGACTGAGGGTTTTTCATTTTTTTATGTGATTTGTTGCAGTTTGAAACAACTGCACCGCAAAAGCTTAAAAACACCTATGAGAAAAATTATAGGGCTGCTTTTGCTGATGTTGCCCTTGTCCATAATGGCGCAACAGACGCAAATAAAAGTAGCCGACCGGGATACCAAAGCGGCACTTCCCTATGTAAATGTTGAATTTCGCAGTTTGAAAAGCGGAAAGAAATTTTACGGCATTACCGGAAAAGACGGACTATTGCAAAATCCTTGCAGCGATTCCTGCCTGGTGTCCATATCGTTTATGGGCTACAAAAAGTTGCAGGACACACTGGCTCCGGGGAGCAACAGGACTTTTTTCCTGGCACCCGACGTTTTCGATTTGGAGCAGGTAGTAGTGACGGCCACCCGCAGTGATAAAGCGCTAAAGGATGTGCCTGTGATTACGCAAGTAATC
>CAYUAN010000307.1:0-7312 GCA_964442545.1 uncultured Prolixibacteraceae bacterium
AATTCTGGACGACCGGAGCAAAATTGATATTTGCCGTAATTGTACGGAAGGGATGTAATGAGGAGGTTTGATTTTTGATGTTTGATTTGAGATGTCCACCTTCGCTAAAGCTACGGTCGATAAATTTGATTTTTGATTTGCTCCCACATTGACACTTTAATACGTTAGCATAGCTGCCGGATTTTCTTCCGGCAATCTTAGCAAATAAACTATCGGTCCATAAAATCATAAATTTCCATCTTCATCAAATCGAAAAAGGGATTGTAGCGGATACGCATCAAGTCTTCGGACGAGATTACCAATACACTGCGCTCGCCATGCACCGACAAGCGCCCCAAAGTGGAAAAACGCCCATAAGCTTTATTCTCCGGAGCAATAGGCACCGCAATATGCGAAATGGCAAAAAATTCCACCGGCCAGGCAGTATGCGCATCCGGATAAACATCTTTCAATTTATTATCAGCGGCCCGCTCATAAACCCCACAGGCAATAGGTCCGTAAACCGTATCCGGTTCCAAATTATTATGTAAAATACGCAGCACGGGTTTCGATTCCTGCGAAAAACGAATATCCTCGGGATATTTATTGCGCACCGATTTTACCATAAAATCGGCATACACGCGGTTGACGTCAAACAGAAAAAGTTCATCTTTCGAAGTTCCAATTTCCTGATACAGCTCAAGCAAATCGTCAGGGATAACCGTGGCATCAACCAGGGACTGAAAACTAATCATCGACGGAAACTCGCTTTTCCGTCCATCCTTTACCAATTGTGCCATCCGCTTTTTATTGTCTTGTGTAAGCAAATAAATCTGCCTGCCCGCATTTTTGGTAAACGAATTATACTTGGCCGGATCGTATTCGGGCAAGATATCCAGCCATTTCAGTTTCTCGTACGACTGATGCCAACTGATGGATTTATGCCAGGCCGAAAAGATGGCCAGTTTGGACACGCCGATAGCCGGCGAAAACAAAAACAATTTCCCGGGCTTGTGCAATTTTTTATCATCCATGGCACGATACGAATAATTAAGAACAAGCGCCCCACCGGTAGAAAAACCACCCATATAAAAAGGCACATCGCCCCGCTCACCGGCAATTCGATATACCTGTTCCGCCCCCCAATCACAAGCCTTCAACCATTGCTGCCAGGTAACATCAAGCAATCCTGTGGGCAAAGTGCCATGGCCGGGCAGGCGCAAACCCAAAACATAAAATCCGCGATCATAAAACGCCTTTCCCAAATCCCGCATATGATAGGGAGAATCCGACAGTCCGTGCAATAATAAAATCACGCCTTTGGTGCTTTTCTTTCCCGGGTCCAGCACAAAAGAAGCATTCATATTATCCCCCTCCGCAAAGGGATAAACAAAACTCTTCGGGTTGTAACGATTAAACATCCCCTTGGCCGAATCGGCTACCAAAGCGAACATTTTACGAATATATGCATCTTCATCCTTCAGATAGGAATCGATATCATCATAATCTTTATTCACCAGCAATTCGGGCCCAACGGGCACGCGATTCCAGGGCCGCAAATCGGGCATCGAGTTTGATTCCCAGCTTAGAATTACAATAATGAAAATCAAGGAAACCAAAAGATAGATTAACTGATGCAACAACTTATTAAAATGCTTCTTCTTCATAATATGCGGTTTTTCAGGATAACAGCTTCAAATATACAAATTAAAGACAGAGTAGATTTCCGCGGGAAAACAGGCAAAAAAACAAGCCCACAGGAAAATTTCCCACGGGCTTACGATTGTTATAGAAACTGTGCTAAAGTTCTTCCTTACTTCAATAAAAATTTCTCGATGGCTTTCACCGCGCGATAACCGTCAGCAATCGCGCTAATAGCATCAGCGGTACGGTTTACGGCATCACCACCGGCAAAGATCTTCGGATCTCCGGTTTGCATCAGCTCGTTCACCTTAATACGGCCACGCTCAATCTCGATTTTTTCCATAAAGTTATCCGGCAAGAAGCTGTAGTCTGCCTCCTGTCCGATGGCGCCGATTACAGTGGAAACTTCCATAATGGTTTCGCTGCCTTCAATCGGCACCGGACGCGGACGTCCGCCTTTATCGTCAGCCACCATTTCGGCCTTCAGGTATTTTATGGCTTTCACCTTATTATTTTCATCGGCGATAATTTCCACAGGAATGGTTTGTGGCATAATTTCCACATTTTCATGTTCCGCACCTTCGATTTCTTCCCAATCGGCCGGCATATCCTGTACACGACGACGATACATAATCACTACTTCGGAACCCAAACGACGGGAAACACGTGCGCCGTCAATGGCCACGTTACCACCACCGATTACTGCCACTTTCGGGCCCAAATCAGGCTTGGCTCCGCTGTTTACATCAAACAGCAAATTAACCGCAGCGATTACGCCTTCGGCCTCTTCGCCCGGAATACCAATCTTATACGGCTTCTGGAATCCAACGCCTACAAATACGGCATCGTGGTTTTGATAAATTTCTTCGAACGAAATATCCTTGCCCACACGGGTATTGAACTTAATCTTCACGCCGATGCTCTTCATATAGTCAATCTGCTTATCCAGACTTTCAATCGGCAAACGGTATTTCGGAATTCCGTACATCGTCATACCTCCGGCCTTCTCATTGGCCTCGTATATCGTAACATCGAAACCTTTCAATGCCAGGTAGTAGGCGGCAGTAAGTCCGGAAGGCCCGGCACCCACAATACCCACCTTCTTACCATTCGGCGGCTGGATATCGGGATTCACAATTTCGCGCAAGACATCGGCTGTTTCGGCACGGCTCACAGCATATTCTTTCAACCAGCGGATGGCCACGGCATCACCGCGAACCTGCAGAGCACATACGTCCTCGCAACGGCGGGTACAAACCTTACCGCAAAGCTCTCCCAGCGGGTTGTTATCGTAAATAATACGAATGGCATCCTCATCATTTCCGCGGGCAATGGCATTAATATACTCGGGGATATGCATATGGTCGGGACAAACCTCGGTACATAGACTACAGGAAATACAACGCGTAGCCTCCTCGCGTGCGGCCTCTTCGGTATAATACAACATCACCTCGGCAAAGGACTTCACGCGTTCCTCGCCTTCCAGCTCGGGCATCGGTACCCGGTCGAACATCGAGAGTGAAGTTTTCTCGTCGCTGTAGAACGAAATCTTTTCCTTACCATCGGGATTGCTCACACCGGGTGTCCACAAGAAAGAATCACCATCGGATGAAACATAAAGGTATTCTTTGGTCAGGTTTAATGAGCCCGTCGGGCAAACCTCCACACAAAGCGCACACCAGCAGCAACGTCCGTTATCCACGCGCGGACGTAAACCAGAATCCCCTTTATCGCCTTTAATATCAGGCAGGGAAATCATATCGATGGCCTCGTTCATACAGATGGTCGAACAGTTTCCGCAACCAATGCACACTTCCAAATCATTGTAGTGCAATCCGCGATAACGGGCAGCTGTTTCCTTATGCTTTTTCGGATATTCTACCGTATGCGGCTTGTTTCCAAACTGCTTTAAGGTAGAAAGCGGGTTAACCAATCCTTTTATATCAAAAAATGCCATAATTCGTTTATCTTTTTTCTTCTTCCGGCAGGGCCGGAAAAACAGATTATTTACTATCGTTCAATCTCGGGCGGACAAGTTCCCAAGCTATTCATAATGAAAGAAACATCAGCCACATTAGCTCCTTTCAACAGGTCTTCCAAAAGGGTAACGGCATGTACGTAAGCCGGGCCTTTCACATGCACACGACGCGGTTTATTACTTCCGTCGCTTACCACATAAAATCCGTATTCGCCACGGGCCGATTCGGTTTTTACATAAGCATCACCGGCAGGCACTTCCCATTTCATCGGGTTCGGAATCTTGTTGTAGTATTCGCCGCCCGGCATTTTGTCCATAATCTGGCGCACCATATTTATGGATTGCTCGATTTCGAAGCGGCGCACCAAAGCACGGCCCCACACATCGGATGAAGTAGCATGGCCCATTTCAAAATCCAATTGGTCATAAATCTCATACGGATCGTCCTTGCGCACATCCGAAGCTATTCCGGCAGCACGCAAAGGCGGGCCAACCACACCCCACTCGATGGCTTTCGCCGGGTCAATCCATCCGGTGCCCTGGGCACGTTTCTGGAAAATGGTGTTGTCGAACATCAGCTTATCATACTGCTTCAGGCGGTTTTCCAGATAATCCATGGTTTGAAGCACTTTATCGCGGAAGCCCTCGGGCAAATCGCGGCGCACTCCGCCCGGCCAGATATACATATGGTAAACACGGCCTCCGGTAAGTTCTTCGAACAAATCGAGCACATAATCACGATCACCGATTGACCATTGTCCCATGGTATATAAACCGGCTGAACCCGACTGTCCGGCAAACCAAAGCAAATAGGTTCCGATACGGGCCAACTCCAAAACAAGGGTACGAATCCACTTCGCACGCTCCGGCACTTCGCGGCCTTCGATTTCTTCCACCGCACGGGCGAAGTTTTCCTCATTGGGGTCGGGCTCGGGAACGCAAATACGGCACAAAATGGTAAAACTCTGCAACCAGTTCCGGCGTTCCATCAGTTTTTCGAAACCACGGTGCAAATAGCCCACATGCGTGGAAGCACTTTGCACGGTATCGCCCGTCACCTTCAGCTTAATCATCATATTTCCGGTGATACCGGGGTGCTGCGGTCCTAAAAATAATGTTGTGGCTTTTTCTCTCATTATTCTGTATCTTAATAAGTTTGCCGCCAGGCGAAACTTGTTAATGTCTTATTTTTCTCTTGAATATTTCTTCGCGTAATCCGGAATTTCCTCACCACTGCGCTCGGCGATGGTTTTACGCACATCCTTGGCATCTTCACGGCCCGGACGATGGAAATAAGTCCGTTGCGCATATTCTTTAGTATCAAAATCACGGCGCATCGGAGGCATATCCTCCCAATCTTCGAGGATAAATTCCTTATCCCCCACAAAGCCGGGAAACTCTATCCCGAACATCTCGCGCATCTCGCGCTGATAGGTATTGGCCTGACGCCAGATATAATCAATATTCGGCATCTCGGCATTTTCGCGCGGGAACATGGTTTTGAAAATCAACTGAACACGTTCTTCATGATTCCAAAGGATATATACCATTTCGAAATGCTCCTCCTCAATCCAGTCCACCACGGTCATATGCGACAAATGCTTAAAACCGAGATTATCTTTCGCGTGCACAAGCACCGAAGGAATCAATTCTTTTTCCAAAGAAGCAACAATGCGGCGCTCACGGCGAACACGGGCCGTCAGATACGGGAATGTCCGTTGCAATTCGTCGGCAATGCGTTGTTCCTTTTCAAATTTATTATGTGTCATCTCTTCCTTTTTTAATTCTTTAGCAAATTTCTACCAGTTGTAATCCGGCATTCTCCAGTTTTTAATGATTTTCTTCTGATTGGCGCGATACCAATCCAGGTTTTCGCGATAGCGTTGCGCGCCATTGGCCTCACCGCGCTTAATCATCTCCTGCAGCTCGAACAAACCGCTCATCACAGCCTCGGGACGCGGCATGCATCCGTTGATGTACACATCCACCGGCAGATAATGGTCGAGCATATTAATGGTGTTGTACGAATCCCAGTACATACCGCCGTTAATGGTACACGAACCGAAACCAATCACGTATTTGGGCTCCTGCATTTGCTCGTAGGAGCGAATTACACGCTTGAGGGTTTTGGTTGCCAGATAACCCGAAATCAACAGTACATCGGCCTGTCGGGGGGTTGCCATCTTGCGGAATCCGAAGCGCTCCCAGTCGTAACGCGAGGTCATGGCCGGAGGAATTTCAATATCACCGCAACCGGTTCCGTAAGCCAGCATAAACAAGGAGTTTTTGCGGGCAAAGCCGGTAATCATATCAACTATCTTCTGCGAATTTTTATCGTTTGGCATTTTATCTTTGTTTTTCTCGTTTCACGAATTCTGTTAATAATAAATCGCCCAAATAAGCGCGATGGTTCCGAAGAATACGGGCCAGCCCCAGAAATAGCGAATGGCCTGCTCGGTACGGTAACGCGGGGAAACCACGCCGTACAATACCGGAATCATATAAAGTAATAAGGTTTTTACCACCAGGATAATCAGATTGCTTGCACCATTCATAAAGATGTCCACAAAGAGCACCAGCTTGGCAAATGCGAAAATGGAACCGCTGGTCATCATCAGTGCCAGATATTTACCACCAAACTCCGAAGGCGGGCCGGAAGCGATTTCCGAAGGGGCATGCGATACATCAAACGGGCCGTAATGGAACATTCCGAGCATGGCAAATACCGCGGTCAGAAAGGCGAAGGGCGAGCTGAACATCAACCAGCCGTGCTGTGCCTGATATTCCATCAGTCCGGTGATGGAGGTCGTATGAGTTTGCACCATCAAGGCCACCAGCGACATCACGAAGGGTATTTCATACCCTACCATAAGCGACAAGCCCCGCGACACGCCGATTACGGCATTGGGGTTACCCGTTTGGCCGATACCAAGCGCCATTCCCAAAGCCCCGAATACCATCATATAAATCAGGAAGATGAGGTCGCCTTTGAAGTTAAGGTTCGGAAACCAAGGGAACCAACCATCGCCGGTAAGCACCGGAACGAACATCAGTACCGTAACCGAAGCCGTGATAGCCATTGCCGGCCCGATATGCTGCATAAATCCGTGGTTAATGGCCGAGGACTTGCTGTATAATTTCAGGATATCAATAAAGTTCTGATACCACGGAGGCCCGATACGGTTTTGGGTACGGGCAATGATTTTACGCACCAATCCGCCATAGGTGGCACCCACTGCAAAAGCCAGCAATATGGTTGCGATTACACCGATTATTTTCATCCAAATATCATCCATTTTATCTATGCTTAAAATTTCGTGTCTTGTTTACTTAAAAATGCTTTCGCCAATCAATATCAGGATTACCAAAAAGATAATCACATAAGTGGCATAGGTTTGTCCGTTTCCGGTATAAATCTTACGGATAAATCCGAACAGCGACTCCAGGCCTTCGCCCAGGCGATTGTAGTAATAATCAATCTGCCGTTTCAGCACCGGAGCAATTGCCCTTTGGAAAGGTTGGTAGAAGTTTACCGAGAAGGTAAGGTTTTCCCATTCTTCCGGAATCTCACCAGAAGTATGAATATCTTTTGTGGTAACATAACGCGTATTCTTGCGGTTTTTGAAAGTCAGGAATAAAGCACCGATGACAAACATGATTATAATGGAGGTCCAGATATAATCCATATGTACCGAATCGCCCCAGATATTA
>CAYUAN010000308.1:0-5919 GCA_964442545.1 uncultured Prolixibacteraceae bacterium
AAACGTAGTTTTTGAAATATTTATTTCTTTTCTGCGATTATCAGCGCTTAAATCGTTTCAAAGTTTAACTTTGTGCTGCCTTAAAAACAAATATTAATATTCAATTTATTATGAAACGATCAATTTTACTTTGGACAATAACCATTATCGTAACGGTAAGTACCATGATTTATCAACGTGCTACCGGCCCGACCTATCCCCGCAAGGTAAAGGTGGAGCTCGATGGAAAAGAATATAAAATGAAGTTGCTGCGTTCGAACGAAATCGGGACCCCCTGTGATATTGTAATTCCCGCCGATGATCCGGAATTAAGCGCCAGGCTTTTTTATAAATTATATAAAACCGATCACCCTTATACGGAAGTGGATATGCAACGGGTAAAAGACCATAAAAAGGCCTTTTTTGGAGCGGGTGATGAAATAGAGGTGCTGAAGGCCACCTTGCCGGAACAGCCTGCGGCCGGAAAAATTGAATATTATCTTGTCTTGTCAAAAGGGGCAGAGCAAGTAGAAGTGTTGAAGGACAAACCCGTGGTATTGCGTTTTAAGGGCTTCGTGCCGCGCTGGATTCTGGTTCCCCATGTGATTTTTATGATTTTGTCGCTCTTTGCCGGAACGCGGGCAGGAGTGGAGGCCATTGCCGGAGGAGCAAAAACATTGCGTTATGCGACCATTACCTTGGTGGTTTTGTTTATCGGCGGTTTGATTTTAGGCCCGATTGTGCAACTATATGCTTTTGGCGAATTGTGGACCGGCTGGCCGTTTGGCGGCGACTGGACCGATAATAAAACCTTGGTGGCCTGGATTTTCTGGCTGATTACTGTACTGGTGCTTCGTAAAAAACCGCATAATCGTTTGTGGCCCGTACTGGCCGTATTGGTGCTTTTTGCCATGTATATGATTCCGCATTCCATGGGCGGTTCGGAATTGAATAACGAAACCGGGAAAATTGAAACGGGATTGAAAGATTAGGGATTTGAGATTTCCACCTTCGCTAAGGCTACGGTCGATAAATTTTATGTTCTATTCGCCTAATAAAGTCTGAACTAATGAAGTTGCATATTGCCATACCTTTATTGGACGAGTTGGAAAATATTCCTTCCTTATTGGAAGATATTTCCCGGCAGGGCAATGTCGATTATAAGGTTTGGTTTTGTGTTAATCAGCCGGATGCGTGGTGGCAAGATGCGGAGCGCATGGCCGTTTGCCGGCGTAATGCGGCGAGTATGGATTTAATTCGCGAGCAAGCCGCTTTTCCTTTTGAACTTATTGACCGCAGTAGTCCGGGCAAAGGCTGGCAAGCTAAAAAGCTTGGTGTCGGCTGGGCGCGTAAAACTTTAATGGACGCCATTATGGCTGAAGCTTCTGCGGAAGATATCATTATCAGCCTGGATGGAGACACCCGGTTCGAATCAAGCTATTTTGAAACTATTGCCGCACGAATGGCAAGCTTCCCCAAGGCCCCCGCGCTCTCGGTGCCTTATTATCATCCGCTTTCGGGTAGGGAAGCCGAAGACCGGGCAATATTGCGTTATGAGCTTTATATGCGCACTTATCTGATAAATTTATTCCGCATCGAAAGCCCTTATGCATTTACGGCTTTGGGCTCGGCCATCGCCATGCGCCTATCTGCTTTGCGTACCATCGGCGGTATGACCCCCAAAAAGAGCGGTGAGGATTTCTACCTGCTGCAGAAGCTGGTGAAATACCGTCCGCTATTGCAATGGAATACGCAAAAGGTTTATCCTGCCGCACGTTTTTCAGACCGCGTATTTTTCGGTACTGGGCCGGCCATGATAAAAGGCGCAGCCGGCGATTGGTCTTCCTATCCGGTTTATCCCATGGCGCTTTTTGATGCCATCAATGAATTTTATCAATGTATCCCCGAATTGTTTACCCGCAATATACCTACGCCTGTCGATGCTGTTTTTGATGATGTTCCCTTGGTATGGGAAAAATTGCGTAAAAATAATCCGGCATTACCGCAATTTATCAAAGCGGTTCATCATAAATTTGACGGTTTGCGTATCCTGCAGTTTCTGAAACAGCATCCGCAGATGCAACAAGCGGATAATGATCGCGCCCTCCGGGAATTGATGCAATTTTATGCCGCTGATTACAGCATGCCAAAACTTCCCCGCGATTTTTCATTGAAAACCGCTTCCGTTGATACATTGAATACGATTAGGGATTATCTTTGCAGCATAGAAGATTCGCTACGCGCACAAGCTGATGCACATTATGGAGCATAAAATGATTACGATATTGGGCACCACAGCCACGGGAAAAACCCGGCTGGCAGTGCAACTGGCCGCACTTATTGGCGGGGAAATCATTAGTGCCGATTCGCGCCAGGTTTATCGTGGAATGGACTTGGGAACGGGGAAGGATCTGGATGATTTTACGGTGGACGGAAAACAAATCCCCTATCATCTGATTGACATTGTGGATGCCGGTTACGAGTTTAATGTGTATGAATACCAGCAGCGTTTTTTCGATGCATATAAGGAAGTGGTAGAGCGGGGGAGTATCCCTGTTTTGGTGGGTGGTTCGGGTATGTATATCGAGGCGGTGCTCAAGGGCTACCGTATGGCGAAGGTGCCACGCAATGAGGCTTTGCGTCTGCGCCTGGCAAAAAAAACGGATGAAGAACTGGTAGCCATACTGTTGCAACATCGTATATTGCATAATACTACCGACACGAGTGATCGAGAGCGCACCTTGCGTGCCATCGAAATAGACGAATACTATCGCGAACATCCGGAGTTGTTGCAGGATATTCCCAAAATTACTTCCGTAAATTTCGGTATTCGTTTCGACCGTGCCGAAATAAGAAACCGGATTACCGCACGGCTCGACCAGCGTTTGAACAGTGGGATGGTGGATGAAGTGCAGCGTTTGCTGGATGAAGGTGTTTCTCCGGAGATGTTGAAGTTTTACGGCCTGGAATATAAGTTTATCACGCAGTATTTATTGGGCGAATTGGAGTATAATGAAATGTTTATGCTGCTCAATACGGCCATCCATCAGTTTGCCAAACGGCAAGAAACCTGGTGGCGCCGGATGGAGAAAAACGGTATTCGCATTCATTGGCTCGACGGTCAAATCAGTGATCAGGAAAAAATTGCTTTGATATTGGGGCGCTTGCGCTAATTCAGGAATCACAATATATGAAAAATCCCGCGCCGGTATGGCGCAGGACTTTTCGCTACCCCAAATCTACATTTACTCCAAAGATGTTCCTCCCTCGGTGTTCAGCAGATATTTAAAGCTGATGTAGCCACTCTCACCTTTATCGTTATAATAGTCGGTCAACATGATTTTGGCATATTTACCCGTACGGGTTTTGATAATATAAACGTTCATATTGGCCGCATAGGTCGGCGGATGGGTATTGGCATCAAAACGGAATGCGTTTTCAAAAACCTCATTCAAATTCGTTCCCACCATAATAGGGCCTGTCGGGCCGTTTCCGGCATATAATACGCTGTCCACAAAGCGGTCAACGGTATAGCCGCTTTCAGGGGCTTTGGTTACCGAGTTCCAGTCAACAACGCCTGCATCATAAGCGGCAGCCATGCCCTGGCCTGAAATTCCGCCGTTCAATCGCACATGGCGGCTGTGAAAAGCAATGTCCCATTTGTCCGATGTCTGGTAATTAGACGAGTCGATGCCGCTTACTTCCGACTTGGTATCGAAGGAATAATATACCCAATGGTCGGTTTTAACATTGTTTTTTGTTGTTAGTTGCACCTCAATGGTTTTGTCGCTTGCCGGCTCCTCCGTTGTGCTGTCATCATCTTTGTCGCAGGCAGTGGCCAGCATACTTAAGGCTAATATAGCCATTCCGAAAAGTTTTGTTGTTTTGTTCATGTTTGTACTGTTTTTGATTATTTGTTTATGTTTTAGTTATTGTTTTTAAGTTCTTTTTGGTGTTTTGTAGGCGAATCGTCTGAGGCGATTCATGAATTGCCTTTATAATCGCTCTTACGCATTACTCTATCGCTCTATCGCTCACGTTTCTTTATTAGTTTGTCCATATTGATATTCATACTGATATAGCCGCGCCGTCCGGGGCTTATTGAGGTGTTGAAGCTGACCACATTCGCGGTATAGTCGAAGATATTGTTGATCCCCAGGGTGATGTTTACACCATTGAAAAAACGCTGACTGACAGCCAGTCGCCAGATGGCATAAGCATCAAAATGTACGGGATAGATTCCTTCCACCAATTGCCCGCGGTAGTTAATCATTTCGCTCACCTGGTAATCTTTGGCGCCGATAATATTGACATTCAGGTTTATATTCAGCTCATACTTTTTGCGCAAAAGGCGGTAGTTCAGGGCGGCATTACCTGAGTGCGGACTTGCAGAGGAAACCAACTCTCCTTGCGGCCGTTGGTCGTTCAGATAGTTATAGGCGCCGCTCAGCATAAAATGCTTGAACAGATGCATCTTCACCATAAATTCCAAACCACTTAATGTGGCCTCGCTCACATTCACATACTGGTAAATTGTTTGTCCGTTTTCCCAAACTCCGTCAATCTTGTTTTTCAGTTTATTGTAATAAGCCGTAACGGATGTGTTGATAAATTTCTTCGTGAATTCCACGGAGCCCGAAATATAGTTATTGGTTTCGGGTTCCAGGTTTTCATCACCGCGAAGGGTAAACCAGGCAATGGGCCAGTCCATATACAACTCTTTGAGTGTAGGCGAACGAAAGCCGTTGGCATAATTGGCACGAAAGGTCCAGTGCGTCCGTTTATACATCCCCGACAGCTTGGGCGAAATATGCAGTCCGAAGGCCGAGTGGTAGTCCATGCGCGCGCCGGCGATAAAGTTCCAGTTTTTGCCCACATTAATATCGTCTTGCAAAAAGACGATGGTGGTTTCCGTGCTTTTCTCTTCTTTGCTGTTGGCAGCAAATTTGTCTGTAAGCAGCGATTCTGAAAGGTATTCCAAACCTCCTGTCCATTCCTGATTTTTTCCGAACAGGGCACTGCCAAGCAGGCGCGGGTTGATAAAAATATTCCGGTAATTCATTTCCTTTTCATCAAGCTTCTCGTAATAGTCGAATTTGCGGTAGTTATCATAATTATAGGAGGCCGTGAGTGCATATTTATCCGAGATACGGTAGTTTAATTTACCGCCATACGAATAGTCCTCGAAATTCTGGTGCACATGATCGGGTACAAAATCGTATTCATCATGATTATAATAACTGCCTCGCAATTCCAGATCGATTTTCTTATTAATCGGGATGCCGATTTTCTGCATTATCGAATAATCGCGATAACCGTTAATCCCGGTGGGGAAGGGATTTAGCGCGTCGTGAATAACTGTGTCGATATTGATGAATTCCTTACTTATCGGCTTCTTATCTTTCAATAAATAGCCGTCGAAACTCTTAGTGGCAAAATCGGTTCGTCCGTTCAGATGTTTAAGACGGAAACCAAAAGAAGCATTCACATTATAGTTTTGCCGGTCGAGGTTCCGCTTTACATCATATTTATCATCAGTAGGTTGCAAGTCGGGATAATTCCGTTCGTTCATTTCCGACCATTTGCCCCCGGCCGAGGCTTCCCATTTTTGTTTTGGTTTTTTGGTAATGATATTAATCACGCCGCCCATCGCTTGTGACCCATAGAGTGCCGAAGCCGCTCCTTTTACCACCTCGATGCGCTCCACATTAGCCGCATTCAGCCGCGAATAGTCGATATTGTTTCCGTTCTCGCCCGCAAGCCGTTCGCCATCCACCAGTATCAACACGTTCTTTGCATCCAGACCCTGCAGCTTGATATCGGCGCCGAAACCGCCCCGCTGAAATTCGATACCGGACACCTCTTGCGAAAGCACATCGGCCACATTGGTCAGTCCGCGCTTTTCGATATCGCCCGACTGGATTACTTGCGTAATCACAG
>CAYUAN010000309.1:0-3906 GCA_964442545.1 uncultured Prolixibacteraceae bacterium
GGGTTTTGCTTTCAGGCTTCAAGGTCGTCGAGCGGAGTCGAGACGCAACTTTTGCCTTGAAACTTTTTCCTTTTGCCTTCCAGGTCGTCGAGCGAAGTCGAGGCCCCGGTTCCTGAATTTTGAATCCCCCGAGCCCCCTTTTTCAAAGGGGGACAGCGCAGCGGTGGTGTGAATGCCGAGGATTTTGCTGTTGGCTTCATAGCGGTTTTGATACTGTTTTTCAAGAATTCTCTCCAAATTGTTTTAGCCGGTTTTTTTTAAAGAAAAAACGGCTAAAACCTTGTCCCCCTTTGAAAAAGGGGGAACCAAAGGGGGATTCTTTCTCTGTGGATCTTTTGAGAAAGTTGGCTTTTGCACGGGACGAGTCCGCTTCGCGCTTCGCGCTCGCGGAATCTTCGCCTGAACTTCCAGCTTCCGGCTTCCAGCTTCAAGGTCGTCGAGCGGAGTCGAGACGCCGGCTTCCAGGTCGTCGAGCGAAGTCGAGGCCCCGGCTTTCCCCCACAAAAAAACCGCTCCTCCAAAAAGAAAAGCGGTCCTTATATTATTTTCCGTTTCCGGAATTATTTAATCTTAGTCGATTCGCCTTGGTCAACAACTTCCATTTGCGCGTAAGTGCCGTCGTCAAGATTTTTCTTAACAGCCATGAAAGCGTTCAATGTGTATTCCACATCCTCCAGACTATGCATTGCCGTCGGGATTAAACGAAGCAGAATCACATCCTTAGGAACTACCGGATATACAACTACCGAACAGAAAACACCATGCTTCTCGCGCAGGTCGTAAATCAGGTTTGTAGCCTCAGGTACACCACCGGAAAGATACACGGGCGTTACCGGAGAATTGGTTACACCGATTTCAAATCCGGCTTTCTTCAATCCGCCTTGCAGGGCGTTAACCACGGTCCACAACTGCTCCCGCAATTCGGGCTTGGTGCGCAACAATTCCAAACGCTTCAAAGCGCCGATTACCATTGGCATCGGCAACGACTTGGCAAATGTTTGCGAACGCATAGTATATTGCAGGAAGTCGATAATCTCGGTCGGGCCTGTAATAAAGGCGCCGATTCCCGCCATCGACTTGGCGAAAGTTCCGAACAATAAATCAATATCATCCTGAACACCTTGTGCTTCACCTGCTCCGCCACCGGTTTCACCCATGGTTCCGAAACCATGCGCGTCGTCAACTAACAGGCGGAACTCAAATTTCTTTTTCAATTCCACGATCTCGGCCAGTTTTCCCATATCGCCGGCCATTCCGAATACACCTTCGGTGATAAACAGGATACCGCCGCCGGTTTCGTTAATACGCTTGGTGGCAAACCCCAGCATCTTTTCGGCACGTTCGATATCATTATGCGGGAATACGAAACTCTTTCCACCCTTGGCTTTATGCAGGAAAATACCGTCCATAATACTGGCGTGGCATTCCGAGTCGTAAACGATTACATCATTACGATCCGCCATGGAGTCGATTACCGACATAATTCCCTGGTATCCGTAGTTCAGCAAAAAACCACGCTCTTTACCCACAAAATCAGCCAGTTCTTGTTCCAGCTGCTCGTGATATTTCGTTTGGCCGGACATCATACGGGCGCCCATAGGGTAGGCCATACCGTATTTTGCGGCTGCCTCGGCATCAGCTTTACGCACCTCAGGGTGGTTGGCCAATCCGATATAGTTGTTCAAACTCCAAACCAAAACTTCTTTTCCGCGAAACATCATGCGGGGCCCAATCTCACCTTCCAGCTTGGGGAATGTAAAATAACCGTGTGATGTTTCTTTGTATTTCCCGATATTTCCGGGACGTGCAAGCACTCTCTTAAATATATCCATTTGATGATAATCTTTTAAATTAACGGCGGCAAAAATACGAAATACAATGATATAACCTATTCTTTTGTTATTCTTTAATTGATTGTGTGGCTATTTAATATTTTCATGTGCTTATTCGTTAAATTCACATTAAATTGTTTAATTATTTTGTTTCTTTTTTGAAAAAATGAAATAAACCGATCCGGCCGATGGCAAGCCTGTCTTCCGATAGGTAAACCTGCTTGCCTCGAAAGCAAATGGAAATTATTCCCTGCTACAAAAGTTTTATTCGAAGCATAAATACTAATAGTACATTATAAAAGAATTAACAGAAATACGATAAAGAATTACTTATAACCACTATTGCAGGGCTCCTTTTTAATTGTAACTTAGCCCGACAGAAAAACATTAAACCCGAATAGTCATGATTAATAAACTATTCAAGAATAAAACCTTCCTTGCTGCGGCACAATTTTTTACCCTCTTGATTTTTATATTGTTGGTGACGGGTGCGATGGGCGTTTCCACCGATGATGCCGCTTTTGCTAAAATTCTGCGCAATACCAACTTGTCGAACCTGATTGTATGGTCTTATTGGTGGCCGTTGATTATTGTTACCGCCATTTTGTTTGGCCGCTATTGGTGCAGCATTTGCCCGATGGAACTGATTACTTCCTTTTTCGGGAAAATCGGTTTGCGGCGTAAGCCGCCAAAATGGCTGAAATCGGGTTGGGTGATAACGTTTTTCTACGCCTTAATCCTGATTTTGGGCATTCATACTTTTAGCATCCATCGTATCCCGACCTATATGGCTGCTTATCTTTTAATCTTGTTGGTGGTTGCGGTTTTAGTGGGCTTTATTTGGGAAAAGCGAAGTTTCTGTACTTATGTTTGCCCCATCGGTCATCTATTGGGTTTGTACTCCATGTTGTCGTTTAGTAAACTGCGCGTAAAGAATCATGAGGTATGTAAAAACTGCACAACGAAAGATTGTATCAGCAAGAAGAATCATTATAAGTTTACAGGCCGGTCGTGCACCTCGGAACTTTATCCCGCTACCTTGAGCGATAATCGTCATTGTATTTTATGCGGACAATGTTTCAAATCGTGTACTCATGATAATATTTCCATTCAAAAGCGTGGCATAGCCGAGGATTTATTTAAGAATATCCGTTTGTCCATGGCGGAAATGTTTTTCTTTTTTATGGTCAGCGGTTTTGTGATTTACGAAATCCTTTCCGAATGGAAACCTACAAAAGATATTTTATTGGCTTTGCCGCATAGTGTGAATCAAAATTTGGGAATCGAAGGTCCCTTAGCCGGTACAGTGAAAGCATTAATATTGTTTGTACTGTTTCCCCTTGCTTTTTATCTTCTTTGGGCTTTATTGAAAAAACTATTCACGGGCGAATCTGTCCGTGCCGGGCTTAATCAATTAGTATTGGCCATTTTACCGCTTACGGCAAGTATGCACCTTTTTAAGGCGATGCTGAAAACTTCGTCGCGTATCCCGTATTGGAAATATGTGTGCTCTGACCCGGAGGGCGTGGAAACTGCCCGGCGAATAATGACCGATCCTTCCATGCTGCATAATTCGTTTTTGTCCTCCGTTTTAAGTCCCGGAATAAAGGCCTTTGCCTTGGTATTGTTGATAGGAGGCTTTATCCTGTCCATCCGGGTAATCAAAAAACAGGAACATGCGAACACACAATCCCGTATCATCACCGGACTGGCGAGTACCATTTATTTTGCTTTGTTTTTGGTGAGTTTAATTGCCTGGGAATTTGGGAGCTAAAATTTCCTAATAAAAAAAGCCCCTAAAACAAAGTTTTAGAGGCTTTTATGCGGTCTGGACGGGACTCGAACCCGCGACCCCCTGCGTGACAGGCAGGTATTCTAACCAGCTGAACTACCAGACCGGGTCTGCTTTCCTTCAAAAGCGCTGCAAAGGTATAAACAATTTTTATTCCACCAAGTAAAAAATAATTTTTTTGAAAAATAATTTCATTCGCCCTCGCACCATCGCTCCATCGCCCAATCGCCCTTTCGCCCAATCGCCCTTTCGCCCCATCGCCCTTTCGTCCCATCGCCCCAT
>CAYUAN010000310.1:0-8807 GCA_964442545.1 uncultured Prolixibacteraceae bacterium
GCATACATCCTCGTGCGCCACAAACGGCCTTTTTCGTTTACGTTCATCTGCCCCCAATCGGCATGGTAATGCGCTACAAAATGATTTCCCGAAGTGTCGATGTGAATATCTTTCTGATGGGTATCGGGCAGACGATTAGTATATTTTCCGTGCTCCTTATAATATTCCCGCTCAAAATAATAGGCCTGCATCAGCTCCATTTTAATATTCCAAAGCGGATCTTTGCGGGGTCTAATCTCTTTCGTGCCCGGCGCGTATTTCGAAAATTGCACATAAGCCCAATATTCCGGGCGGTGCATATTGATGGCCCACTGCGGCGACCAAACCCAATTATTCTCCGGCTTCTTCAGCTTCACATATTTCTTTCCCCTGATTTTGGTATCCCATTCCACACGGCTGAAATTAATGCGCCACTGCCGCCCGTCAGCCACTTTATCACTGATGCAGTGCAGCGGAATGGCTATTTCCATAGTCCAGGCCGAGTCTTCGGGCCCTTTGGGATTATTGATGCTGCCGTAAACTTTAGTGGCATTTCGCAAACCTTTGCATTCCCATTTCAAATCAGCGTCCACCTCGTCACGATACGGGCGTTCCAAAAACAAATCCCATTTTTTGTTCAGCGCGTTAAATTCAAATTCGTAGTAATTATGATTATCTCCGTCGGGGTCGATGAAAATCTCGAAATCATTATCGTGGTACATAATCATTTCGTCTTCGGTCAGATAAGCCCAGATATGCGGCTCCTGCATATAGGCCGCCACATAAAGAAAACTGTCGCTCCACAGCATTTTTACCCGGGTTTTGTAGCGGGGTTTTGTATGTTCCGGACCTTCGATATCCATAAAATAATCTGTCCACGGGGCTTTGGACCAGGCCGTGTCGTCAAGTTTGCCGTCCAATTTTACCGGATGGTCGATATGGTAGCAAACATATTGGCGCGGATAAGGGGGTAAATCGTTTTGGGAAAATGCATTCCGGCTGAAAAAGGCCAAAAGTAAACTGAGGAAAAGTAAATTTCGAATCATAGAATCAGGCGTTAATGAAGGAGCAAATGTATTAAATCAATGCTACAACACAAACTCGTTTTTGCATAATGATTTGTTTTACTTTTGCGGGCAAATGCGAGAAAAATGAGCTATGAAATAGCAGAATTTCTGGAACTGGGGAAACATTTGCCCATCGTGGATGTGCGCACACCGGCCGAGTTTGAGCAGGGGCACATTCCCGGAGCACATAATATTCCCTTGTTTTCGAATGAAGAGCGCGCCATTGTCGGAACGCTCTATAAGCGGGAAGGTAAGGATATAGCCGTGCTTAAAGGATTGGAGTTTGTGGGGCCAAAGATGGCCGGATTTGCCCGCAGGGCGCGCAAACTGGCCGTGGACAAAAAGATACTGGTACACTGCTGGCGCGGGGGAATGCGCTCGGCAAGTATGGCCTGGTTGTTTAATACCGCCGGCCTCGATGCGCAGACTCTGACGGGGGGCTACAAAGCATACCGCCGCTATATCAGGGCTTCGTTTGACAAACCCGCAAGACTGGTTATTCTGGGAGGTATGACGGGCAGCGGGAAAACGGATATCCTGAAGAAACTACATGAGATGGGCGAACAGTTTATCGATTTGGAGGGGATTGCACACCATCGCGGTTCCAGTTTCGGACAAATAGGGCAGGAGCCGCAGCCCACCAATGAGCAGTTTGAAAATAACCTTGCTGCCGAGTGGTTGGAGCAGGATATGGAGCGTACTTTGTGGCTGGAGGATGAGAGTAAGCCCATCGGCAGGATTCGCCTGATGGACAATCTCTATGCACGGATGCGTAAAACCCCTTTGGTGGTGATTAATGTGCCCCGCGAAATACGTGCCCTTCGCCTGGTGGATGATTATGCTTCGCTTGATAAGGAGGAACTGGAAGCGGCTTTGGTACGTATCGGGCGGCGTATCGGCGGACAAAATCTGAAAGATGCCGTACATGCGTTGCACGAAAATGATTTTCTGAAAGTGGCCAATATCGCACTGGATTATTACGACAAAACCTATAATTACGGATTGGAGCAACGGAAAGATGTCCCCAAGGTGTTTGTGGAAACCGACTCCGGTGATCCGGAACATAATGCCAAATTGGTTTTGGAGGCCTGGAACGATTTGCAAAAGAAATTGCCCGGCTATGCTTAAGCACTTTTATACGTGCATTAAAATCCTATCTTTGTTCTATGAAACTCCTGGTAATACTCTCACGCGTTCCCTGGCCTTTGGATAAAGGCGACAAGCTGCGTGCTTACCATCAAATTCGCCAATTGGCCAGGCATCATCAAATCGAACTTATAGCTCTTAACGACAAAGCCTTGCATCCTGAGGCGGAAAAGGAATTGTCGAAATATTGCAGTAAGGTGCATATTTTTCCTTTGCGGAAATCTGTAATCGCCTTAAATATTGCCAGGAATTTTTTTAGCGGGAAACCTTTGCAGGCCGGCTATTTTTATGATGCCGCCATTCACGCGAAAATCAGGAAAATAATCTCGGATTCAAAGCCGGACCATATTTATGCCCAACTGGTGCGGGTAGCCGAATATGTGCGCGAAGAAAATATTCCCAAGACCATTGATTATCAGGATGCGCTATCCGCCGGACTGGATCGCCGCCGGAAACGTACCCGCGGACCCAAAAGGTATTTGCTGTCAACGGAGTTTCGCAGGATGCAAAAATATGAGGCCGCGGTTTTTGACGATTTTGATTTCAAGACCATTATAACCACGCAAGACCGTGATTTAATCGCCCATCCGGAACGGAATAAAATTGCCATTGTCCCCAATGGAGTGGATATGGAGTTTTTTCATCCTATGGAAATGGAAAAGGAATATGATATTGTTTTTACGGGTAATATGAGCTATCCGCCCAATGTGTTGGCCGCGCAGTTTTTGGTTCGGAATATTTTACCAATCGTCCAAAAGGAACTCCCCTCCGTGCGGGTATTGATTGCGGGTGCGGCACCTGCGCCGGCTGTTCAGGCGCTTGCCTCCGAACAGGTAAAAATCAGCGGATGGATGGATGATATTCGTACGGCCTATGCTTCTTCGCGCATATTTGTTGCTCCTATGCAAATTGGAACGGGCCTGCAAAACAAATTGCTGGAGGCCATGGCAATGAAAATTCCTGCCGTAACATCGAAACTGGCCAATAAAGCGCTGCAAGCACGGCCGGGCGAGTATATTCGTGTGGCCTCGGAGGATAAAAAGGAACAATTTGCACATCAGATTATTGATTTGCTGCAGAAACCCGGCAGGGCAGTCGAGCAGGCCGAGCTGGCTTTCCAATTTGTAAAAGAACGCTATTCATGGGAAGCGGCTGTTGAAAAGCTGGAGCAGCTGTGGGAATAGTTTAAATCTTTTTCACGCTTTCCGTCCCTAAGCTATTGCCCCTTTTTATACTTTTGTTGCATACTTAAAACCTAATCAGATAACATAAAAAATACAGATGATGATTAAGAAATTAGCAGACCTGGTCGAAATGGCCAAAAACAAACCTACCCGCCGTATCGCCGTGGCAGCAGCGGCTGATAAGCCCGTATTGATGGCGTTAAAGCAAGCCATGGAAGACCATATCGTGCTCCCGGTTTTGGTGGGCAATAAAGAGGATATTTTACGCATCGGGGAAGAACTGGATTTCAATTTTGACGGTGTGGAGATTTATGAAGAGCAAAATCCGAAAGCTTCAGCCGTGAAGGCGGTATCCCTGATTCGTGAGGGAAAGGCCGAGATATTGATGAAAGGCCTGGTAAGTTCGGGTGATTTCCTGAAAGCGATTTTGAATAAGGAAAACGGTTTGCGCAAAAGCGGAACCCTGAGCCACGTGGCCTTTTTCGAGTCGCCTTATTACCACAAACTATTGGGCCTGACTGATGCGGCCTTGAATGTGGAGCCGGAGTTTAACGATAAGGTGGCCATACTGATGAACGCGGTGGAAGCATTCCATAAATTGGGTGTGGATACGCCCAAAGTAGCGGTAGTTGGCGCGGTGGAGACGGTGAATCCGAAAATGGAACCTTCGACCCATGCGGCTTTACTGACTATGATGAATCGTCGTAATCAAATTACGGGATGTATCGTGGACGGCCCTCTTGCCCTGGATAATGCTGTTAGCGCTGAGGCCGCACATCACAAAGGAATCGAAAGTGAAGTGGCCGGTGAGGTAGATTTGATTTGTACTCCGGATATTTATTCGGCTAATGTGATGTACAAAACACTGAACTTTATCGGTGGCGCCATTTCGGCGGCCGTAATCATGGGGGCTACGGTTCCGGTGGTGCTTACTTCCCGTTCGGATACCGAGCAAAGTAAGCTGATGTCCATCGCCTTGGCAGCGGCCATGGATTAAGGACTTGAAAATATTGCATAAAAAAATCATCCCATTTCGGGATGATTTTTTTTTATGCATTGTTTGGTCTATTTGAATTTAATCAAGGTCTCCGACATATCCTCTGCATTAATAAGCAAAGCGTCAAAATGACCGACTTCTCCGTTTTCTTCTTTTTTAAGTACGCGGCGCACCATACTCTTAATCTTATCAAGCAGTAGTCCGTTGGCGGCTCGTACCGAATAATCGGCTTTAAAGTTCGCTACCACATCATATTCGGCATTGGGCTTGGCGAAAAGATAAACCGGCACTCCTTCGTAAGATACCACATTCGCTTCCCGTGAAACCGATTCGGTAAATTTTATGGCATGTGCTTTTTCCTTGTCCAAATCCAAAAGCAGGGCGTCAAACCTGGCGGTCTTACCTTTTTCTACCCGCTCATAGGCAGACTTTACAAAAGCGATTGCCTTTTCGTTCAAGGTGGCGGTTTCGTTTACGGTGATTTTAATGATGCCGCCCATGGACATTGCTTTACCGACAATTTCGTACTTAGCTGTGGGAGTTGCGTAAATAAAGAAAGGCACTCCTTCCACTAAATCTACGGTGGCCGGAACGGATTTGCGTTCAGTGGCGGTAAAGGCAAATAAAGTAGCGATTAAAAAAAGTAAAAGAATACGATGTTTCATAAGTGATTATTTTGGGTTATTAATAAGTTAATAAATGAATTGGTAGTATTAGTTGCACAAATATAAAAATTTATGGCAATTTATGAATCTCAGCTTCTGAGGTTTTTGTACCTTCGGCATTCACTTAGTTTAATTACATAAAAAAATGATATTATGAAATCAAAAATTGCCGTGTACGACTCGCGGGAGGAAGCTATAAAAGCATTGGAATTATTGAATGACCAAGGCTTTCCGATGAAAAAAGTTTCATTATTGGGTAAGGCCGATGTGGTTGATGACCATATTCATGTTAAGTCCATCGATAAAATCAAAAATGCCCCCGTTTTGTTGGGTGTGGGAGCCGGAACAACATTAGGCCTCCTGGCCGGATTAGGCGCTTTTACCATTCCCGGTTTCGGATTTTTGTATGGCGCGGGAGCCATAATCGGTGCCCTGGCTGGCTTTGATCTTGGCTTGGTTTCCGGAGGGTTGGTGACCCTGTTGACCGAACTGGGCATCCACAAAGACCATGTGGTAAAAGTTAACGAACATCTTGATTCTGGCCGTTTTGTGGTAATTGTTCAAGGTTCGGAAGAGGATGTTAAACGGGCTGCAAGCATTCTGAATAAATATAATAAACATCACGAATTGATGTAATTTTCTGACTGGTTTTAGCGGAAATATTATTGTGCTAAGCCATCAGTAATTAAAAAGTATCTGATGTATTATTGCTTTCCGGCCCAAAGCGGAAATTTTTTTGCCGCCGCCGGAAGCCATAGCTGTGTTCACAGATGTGGAAATTTGATGTACATTTGCCGCTCGAAAACCAAGAATTTTTTTAAGGAATATGTTTGATAATTTAAGTGATAAGCTGGATAGGGCCTTTAAGGTATTAAAAGGCCAGGGGAGTATTACCGAAATAAATGTTGCCGAAACGCTGAAAGAAGTGCGCAAAGCATTGCTGGATGCCGACGTTAGCTATAAGGTGGCTAAAGAGTTTACCCGCAGGGTAAAAGAAAAAGCTTTGGGAGCCAATGTGCTTACAGCCATTGAGCCGGGCCAGTTGATGGTGAAAATCGTGCATGATGAACTGGCGGAATTAATGGGTGGCGAAGAGGCGGAACTCGACTTACAAGCCAAGCCCGCCATTATTCTGATTGCCGGTCTGCAGGGTTCGGGTAAAACGACTTTCTCCGCCAAGTTGGCGAATTTCTTAAAAAACAAACGTTCGAAAAAGCCCCTTTTGGTGGCGGGTGACGTATATCGTCCTGCCGCAATTAATCAGTTGAAGGTGCTGGGCGAGCAGATTGGTGTGGAGGTGTATTCCGAAGAGGGAAATAAAAATCCTGTTCAGATTGCGCAAAATGCTGTAAAGCACGCTAAAGAAACGGGCCATAATGTGGTAATCGTCGATACTGCCGGCCGTTTAGCCGTGGATGAGGAGATGATGAACGAAATTTCCGCGGTTCACTCGGCTATCAAACCGCACGAAACGCTGTTTGTGGTTGATGCCATGACCGGCCAGGATGCGGTAAATACAGCCAAGGCCTTTAACGATGTGCTGGATTACACCGGAGTTATCCTGACTAAGCTGGACGGAGATACCCGTGGTGGTGCCGCCCTGACAATTCGTTCGGTGGTGGACAAACCGATTAAGTTTATCGGTTTGGGTGAGAAAATGGAAGCCCTTGATATTTTCTATCCCAGTCGTATGGCCGACCGTATCCTGGGAATGGGTGATGTGGTTTCTTTGGTGGAACGTGCCCAGGAGCAGTTTGATATCGAGGAAAGCCGCCGCCTGCAAAAGAAAATTGCCAAAAACCAGTTTAACTTCAACGATTTTCTGAAGCAGATTCAGCAAATCAAGAAGATGGGTAATGTGAAGGACTTGCTGGGCATGATTCCGGGTATGGGCAAGATGATTCGTGATGTGGATATTGACGATGATGCCTTCAAGGGAATTGAGGCCATCATAAAGTCGATGACGGAGGAAGAACGCGAGAATCCGAAGATTTTGAACGGAAGCCGCCGCAAGCGTATTGCTGCCGGTAGCGGTTCGAGCATACAGGATGTAAATCGTTTGATTAAGCAGTTTGAAGATACCCGTAAGATGATGAAGATGATGAGCGGTGCCGGCGGACGAAACGCTATGAAGATGATGCAAAGCATGCAATCGAAAATGCGCTAACAGCCGCTAATGAAAAATAACAAAAACAGGGCAGCGATTCGCTGCCCTGTTTTTGTATTAAACCGTTTCGCTATTTAGTACCCGGATTTTCAGCTTTTCAATCCTTAAAAAAAGCAGCGTTTTTAGGTCTTAAATCCGGAAGTCCAACGGGATTCTGATTTTTAGTGCGAAGTTCCGTCCCATATTATAATAGCCCATATCCTTCAAGGTGGAAAGATGATCGATATAGGCCGTGTTGGTCAGGTTTTCGCCATAAATTCCGATTTCTATTTCCTGCTTCCCGGCATTCAAACTAAAGCCCAATCCGGCATGCAGCAGGCCGTAATCAGGCGCTGCTGTTTCAAATTGCGCGGGATTATCCTGCGCGAACGCATAGGTGCCGCCAATGCTTACAAAAGCTTTGTGCAGGAAACCAAACTTTTGCTTGTGCAGGCGTATATCCATTTTGATTTTGTTTTGAGGGATAAACGGCAGGTACATACCATTGCTTTGTTTTCCGATGGTAAAATTATACACGCCTTTTATATTGAGCATTTTCCATGGCGCGTATTCTACGCCCGTTTCCAGTCCGTAGATAGCGGCATCGCTTTGGGTATAGCGGTAAATAGGGTAACCGTTGCTCGTAGTGTCTGTGCCGCGCTGCAGATAGATATAATTGTTCAGCTGATTATAAAAACCGCTGAGATCAAACACCCAGTGCTTACGGTGGATATGCAGGCCAAGGTCCGCCTCCAGGCTCTTTTGTTCCGAAAGATTGATATTTCCTTGCTCATAGCGGTTGCCGTGCATGCCGTCTTGTGTCAGCTCCGCCACATTCGGGCTGCGGAAGGCCGAGGCCAGATTCAGGCGCAAAAGTGCGTATTTCCCTAAATTCAAGGTGCCACCCAAGGTAAAACTCAGGTGCTTATAATTTCGGCTTAAATCTTCGGGTGGAAGACTATCGTTGATTTGAAAAACGGGAATATAGATATTGCGGAAATCGTAACGGATGCCGGCTTGCAGGTTTAAGGATTTCATGGCTTTGTATTGCGCCAGACCAAAGAGTGAAAAGTCGTTGGAAAAGTAATCGGGTATAATCTCATTGGGTGCTCCGGCATTGATGCTTTGTGTGTAATTTCCCTGCAATCCGGCAATGGCATTTAAGCGCTCGGCCGGACTGATATGGGCCTTCACCTCATAATTTACCGCCTGCAGTGTCATATCTACCATATATTTATCGCTGCCGAACAGGCGCCGCCGGTTATTTTGATAAGCCATATTAATCTCCAGTTTCATACTGTTGAAATACAGTTTGTTGCGGCTCGATAACAGGTGATAGTCAAGGTCTTGGAAGTTATGCTCCGGAGTATAACTGTCGCTTGGCTCAAGGGCGGGATTTGCCAGGCCCAACCGGCTTTTTTCGTAATCGTAATACAAAAAGAAGGAGCCGTACTTTTGTTTGCTGCCCATAAAAACCGAGGCGCTGCTTCGTTGAAAACGGCTGTTGGGCACTTGGCCGTTTTCGGCTTGCTCATAATCGCCTTGTCCTTGCATATTCCCGCGCACGCCCCAGGAAAATTTACTACTGCTGCCTTTCACTCCCGCGCCGGTCCCGCTACCGCC
>CAYUAN010000311.1:0-1776 GCA_964442545.1 uncultured Prolixibacteraceae bacterium
TAATATAATTTCCACTATTTACTATGTTATCAAAAGCTGCTTTGGCATTGCTATCCACTAAACGGGTATTGAGATAAATCCTCATTTTTATGGTATTGGCAAACCTAATCCATTTATCACTATCATTACCATAATAAAAATCAGGGACAGAACCCTCACCCGTTTCAAATTCAGTTATAGCTTCATCTAATAGAGTTATTAAAGCCGGGTATATATCGGCGTCATCATCCAATTCCGGATAGAGATACTCGGCCGGATTAGCCACTTGGCTAAAAGGCACATCCCCGAAATAATCTACTAACAGCATAAAAGTATATGCTTTTAACACTTTGATTATTCCTAGTGCTTTATGGTTCTCGCTTTCTATTGCCAATTTTTCTGCTTCCACCATATCCATCATCATAGATTTATAGGCGTAACCCCATTCTCTATTAGTGGAAGTAGGAGCATAATTGGAAGCATATTGTCTTCCGAACATATATTCAATTCTGGTAAGTTCAGCACCTTTTTTCCCTATCCTGTAAACAAATTTAGGGAAAGTAACTTGAATACTTTGCATATAACGACCTAAATCTCCATTAACCACCGTTAATTCATTTGGGTCGTCTAACATCTGCATATTTAATCCATCTTCACAGGAATAAAAAAATCCGCCTGTGAAAAGGATAAATACGATACTTATTAATTTCAATAGTTTCATGGTTTTCATGTTAAAAAATTTAGAAAGTAGCACTTACAGTAAATCCGTATTTTTTTGCCGAAGGTCCTGTTAAGAAGTCAAAACCTTTACCAAGACCTGCACCGAAAGCACTTACATTCGGATCGAAGTTAATACCATCCGGCGTATTATAAGCATTGTACCATAAATTATAGCCACTAGCTTTAAGAGTAATAGAGCCAAAAGGCAATCTCTTTATCATTTTTTTCGGGAAAGAATATGATAAAGATAATTCTTGTAATCTTACTACAGAAGCATCGTAAATGATTAATTCTTCTGCTGGAGTTGCAAACAAGTTTCCAAAATAATATTCGGAATTGTTCAACTGAATATCATTGGGAACCGTAATAAATTCATCCGGAAAAGCACCCGGGTTAGCCGGATCGGGCACCATTCTTACCCCCGGTAATACATAGGTACCGAGACGGTCCTCAGTATCTGTGGTCAAACCACGACCAAGCAGTGTGGCTATGGTTTGTGAATACACATCTCCACCGGAAGTATGGTTAAACAAGAAACTCAAAGAAAATCCTTTATATGAAAATTTATTCGTATAATTCATAACAAAATCAGGATTTGGATCTCCAATAACCGGCAATAACCCATCTTCGTCAAGATTTTCTACGTTATAGAAACCTGCATTGTTGACGACCAATTCATCATTATAACGCTGTACACGGGGACCCACAATGACTCCCAACGGATATCCTTCACGGGCGGCATTTCCTAAATTGGTAAATCCGGCATAAACTATATAATCCGTATTATCACCTAAATCCTCAACAATCATTTCGCTGGTAGTAAAATTAACTCCCGAATTCCAGTTAAAGCCTTCATCGTTTTTGAATACATCAACTGAGAGATCTAACTCGATACCGTCTCCGGAGATTAATCCAATATTGGTAACTGTCATATCAAAACCTGATGAGGGTGGAAGGGGTTGTGAAATAAACATATCCCTTGTTTCACGGATAAAATAGGAACCATCGAATTTTACTCTATTCTTAAAGAGTTTGGATTCAAATCCGAATTCATATTCCGAAAATAGCTCGGGTTTG
>CAYUAN010000312.1:0-1702 GCA_964442545.1 uncultured Prolixibacteraceae bacterium
TTATGCTGCGTTAGCTTATGACGATTTTATTAAACCATATAAGGAATATAAGGGCATATAAGTTGGGATAACTTCCCTGTGTTACTCTGTGTACAACACTGTGTTACACTGTGAAATTAATAGTTGGCTATTGCACAAAGGACACGAAGATGACACGGAGTTGCACAAAGGTTTCTGCTTTCTAAAATTAAGAGCCTGATAATACTGATTACTCTGATATTAATTTTCAGCAAGCTGAAAATTTATTAAGAATCAGGTAAATCAGAGAAATCAGGCTCCGAAGAAACAGTATCAGATTAATAATATTTCTTAGACGCAGATTTGTATGATTTTATATGATTGGCTTCCTGTGTTTTTCTTTGAAAAACTTCGGAAGCTTTTTAAGTATTGCAAAGCAATGCTTAAAACAAATCATAAGAATCATATTAATCAGCGTCAAAAAAAAAATATCGCCATATTTTGATTGTTTCCCTGTGTTACTCTGTGTACAACACTGTGTTACACTGTGAAATTAATCGTTGGCTATTGCACAAAGATTTTTAATGACTTGCCGGAGTTCAAAAATAATTCGGGAGACGATTGTTTCCCTTGGAGAAGGGAAGTGTGCCGGAGTTGTGGGTGGTAAAGGGATTGAAAAATCAGATTAATTCGTTTTAATTCGATGATAAACCACCACTGTTTTGACCCGTATCAGGAAACAACAAATACCCCGTCCTCATTTAATTGCTCCAAGCTTACCTCTTGAATACTATTCTCCAATTCGGGGCGGTAAGGAGCAATCACTTTGATATAATTATCCGTCCAGCCGGAAATCATTCCGTTTTGCACCTGTGATTCCCAAAGCACGGCACGAGTGCTGCCGATATGCTCCCGGTAAAACTGCAGGCGTTTGCGTTCCGACAAATCGTGCATCAGCTGACTGCGTTTGCGTTTCTCTGCGGCACTCACCACATTTTTCAACTTCAAAGCATGGGTATGCTCGCGCGAGGAATAGGTAAAAGCATGCACATAAGAAATGGGCAATCCGGCCACAAACTGTTTGCTTTCCGCAAAATCCTCCTCCGTCTCGGTCGGGAAACCCACAATCAGGTCGGCGGCGATACAGGCGTGCGGCATCAATTCCTTGATTTTATGCACCCTGCCGGCATAAAGTTCCGTATCGTAAAAACGCTTCATATCCTTCAAGGTCTTATCGCAACCGCTTTGCAAAGGCAGATGAAAATGGGGTAAAAACACCTTGGAACGGGCAACCAGCTCAATGATTTCATCCGTCAGCAATTCGGGCTCCACCGATGAAATACGAATCCGCTCGATACCCGGCACCTGCTCCAGCCCGACCAGCAAATCATAAAAACTTTCGTCCGTACCCTTGCCGAAATCCCCGATATTCACCCCGCTCAGGATAATTTCGCGCACCTTGCTGCGGCCTATCTCCCATACTTTTTCAAGGGTCTGCGCCACAGTTCCCGAGCGACTGCGCCCACGGGCAAACGGAATGGAACAGTAGGTGCAAAAATGATCGCAGCCGTCCTGCACTTTCAGGAACGAACGGGTACGGTCGCCGGAAGAATAGGCCGGAAAAAAGTTTTTGCTTTTGGCCAGTTCAGACACATGCACCTCTTTGCTGCGCTCGCCTTCGGGATTGGACAGGTAGTGCGGCAGGTTGAACTTATCCTCATTACCCAAAACCAAATCCACATAC
>CAYUAN010000313.1:0-4727 GCA_964442545.1 uncultured Prolixibacteraceae bacterium
TCCTTTTTGGTGGCTTACATTATTCAGAATAAAACGTCCGTAGCCCGGTTTTTCATATACAATGGAATATAGGCCGTAGTCCACATCGGGAAACGAAAAACGCCCGTTTACATCCGTGGTGTCCGCAACCGGCGGCTTGGCTCCGTAAATGCTCACGACCATACTGTCTTTTGGCTGAGAGGTGTCGCCCTCATCATACAGATTCACCCGGCCGCTAAGCCGCGCGGATGTGCCGTAATCGGGTTCGTCATCATCGTCATTGCAGGCGAATGTAAATCCTAAACTTAAAAGTATTATCAGTAAACTAAATTTCTTGATCATATTTCTAAATACTTATTGTGCACTAAAACGAATTTCTGTCCTGTTTGGTATTTTGGCCGTTTATTTATGTTCCAATAATCGCTCCGCCATAGTTGCGTCATCCGGCGAAAGCACTATTTTCTTGCCTTTTTTAGTGAAAATCAGCAGCAGGTTTTTATTTTGGGTAACAAAGAACGTCATTCTTCCGAACTTCCGGTTATAAAATTTTCCGAAATTCCCGAATAGGCCGCCAACGCCAAAAGTGCGAATACTACCCCTTAAATCGCCTTTATCTATTTTTCGTACTTCGGCGATGTCGGTTAAAGGGATACGCACACTGCCGATCAGGCGGTGGATAATCAGCTCACCTTGCCAAATACTGTATTTGCGCGGACTGAACGAATAAGTGATTAGCAAGATAAGAAGTAAACCCGCTAAAACCAAAGAGGCAAGAAGTTTGTCCGTATTGTCCGGAGCGTGGATGATTTTATCAAGAGCTAAATATGTAAGCCCGGCAAAAATCAGCATTGTCGCGAATGTTATGGCCTTATTCGTTATGCTCAAAGATGCCGTATATTCTTTACCGAACATATTATCTGGAATTAATTTGGGTAAAAGTACAAACTTCCAAATAATTATCATTTGTGCGGGTTTGCCAATTAAATGTACTTTTGCACACCAAATTTTGAATTTATGATTACAGCCAAGGATATAGAAATCATGTCGCCGGTGGGCTCGTACGAGATGTTGCGTGCCGCCATTCAGGGTGGGGCGAACTCGGTGTATTTCGGGATTGAAAACCTGAATATGCGCTCCAAGTCGTCCAAGAATTTTACGATTGAAGACCTGCGTAAGATTGTGGAGATTTGCGATGAGCACGGCGTACGCTCCTATATCACCCTGAATACCGTGATTTTCGACGAGGAGTTGGAATTGATGAAAAAGATAGTGGATGCCGCCAGGGAATACGGAGTAACGGCTGTAATCGCTTCTGATGCCGCGGTGATTCAGTATGCCTATTCGCAAGGGGTGGAGGTACATATTTCCACCCAAAGCAATGTAACCAATATCGAAGCGGTGAAGTTTTATGCACATTTTGCCGATGTGATGGTTACGGCGCGCGAGCTGAATCTGAATCAGGTGAAGGCCATTACCGATGCCATTGAGCGCGAGCAAATAAAAGGGCCGAGCGGTAATCTGGTGCAGATTGAAATTTTTGCTCACGGGGCTTTATGTATGGCTGTTTCGGGCAAGTGCTATATGAGTCTGGACCAGTTGAATTCGTCGGCCAATCGCGGAGCATGTCTGCAGCCTTGTCGCCGCCCCTACGAAGTGAAGGATAAGGATGGCGGTTTGCGTTTCGAGATAGATAATGAATACATTATGTCGCCCGAAGATTTGAAGACGGTGGATTTTATCGACCGGATGTTGCGCGCCGGTGTTCGGGTGCTGAAGATTGAGGGCCGCGGTCGTTCGCCAGAATATGTAAAAGTGGTTACCCGTACCTATCGCGAGGCGGTGGATGCCTGGTTTGCCGGGGAGTTTAATGAGGAGAATATTGCCCAATGGAATAAGCAATTGGCCAGTGTGTATAACCGCGGTTTCTGGGACGGTTATTACCTTGGCCGTAAGCTGGGCGAGTGGACCAAGAAATACGGTTCGCAGGCCACACAGCGCAAAGTATATGTGGGTAAAGTAACCAATTATTTCAAGAAGTTAGGTGTGGCCGAGATTAAGCTCGAAACCCACGAGTTGGAAAAGGGAGATTCCTTTTATGTGATTGGAGAAACCACCGGTGTTTATGAAGGTAAAATTGACGAAATGCGCCTAGACCTGGAACCTGTGGAAAAGGTGGTAAAAGGCGATGTGTTTTCCATAAAAACCGATGAGCTGTTGCGCCGTAACGATAAGGTGTATAAAATAGTTTATGTGACCGAGGAAGAAGACCTGATGGCCTGATTTGGTTTTTTTAAAGCCTGCCCGGCAATATTTAGCGCTTATAATGCCAGAAAATCCACCAGCTTTTTAGTTGCCCGGTAGCGATGGCTAATGCTGTTTTTCACATCATCACCCAGTTCGGCAAAGGTTTTGTCAAAACCCTCGGGTATGAAAATCGGGTCGTAGCCAAAACCTTTATCGCCTCGTTCTTCCGCGATTATTTTCCCTTTTACCTCACCCTCGAAAAAGTGAGTTTCTCCATCTTTTTTCAAACAAATTACCGTACGAAATTTGGCTTTGCGGTTCGATTCCCCTTTTAGTTCTTCCAAAACTTTGCGGGTATTATCCTCAAAGCTGCAGCCCTCGCCGGCATAGCGCGCGGAATATACGCCCGGCCTTCCGTCCAAAGCGTCAATCTCCAGCCCCGTATCATCGGCAAAGCAGTCGTAGCCGTATTTTTCCAGCACCCAGTTTGCCTTTTGCTCGGCATTGCCTTGCAATGTGTCGGCGGTTTCGGGGATTTCGTCAAAGCAGTTAATATCCGCTAAACTCAGTATTTCGAATTGATTGCCCAGTATCGCCCGCACCTCGGACAGCTTATGTTTGTTGTTGGTGGCAAAAACAAGTTTTTTCATCGTAAAATGCACTTATAAAAAACGGGAACACTCAATGAATATTCCCGTTTTCAATATTATTAATGAAACGTTTTTAATAAACGTATTTTCTAAAATCTTTAATTTCAGCTTTCTCGCTCAGGGCATTGATAACGCCTTGCTCAACCGTCGGCTGGAAGGTGTTAATCAATTGTTCGCGGGTAAAGCGGTAGTTTGCGGTGTTGGCCGGAGCCGGAGTAATCTCGTCCACCACATAGAAGTAAACGCCTTGGTCCCCTTTCAAAGGACCGTAGGTCTTGGCTGTTTCGCTGGCGAACATATGGCCTTGAACATTATGTTCCGGGCCGTACTTCGGCAAGGAATAGGTAGTGAAGGTGATGAAATTTGCTGTGTCCACAGTGGAATTATTGGCTGCGGCTACGGCATACATATCCGATTGTCCCTGAAGTTTGTCCAGTAGAATCTTCGCTTTCAAATCGCGAATAACCAAAGGCTTGATATAGTTCTTTACCTCATCGTTCAGCGGCGCATAACCTTTAGGTACAACACCCGAAATCACAGCAACTACAATCTGATCGTCCATATCGAATACATCCGAAACAGTGCCCACATTTACATCATCCTTAAACATCCAACGAACAATCGAACGAGATTTGGGCAAGCCCATAACCTCTGATGCCGTTGCATTGATATAGTCGCCTTTCATTACATTCAGCTGCATATTGGTGGAAACCGTATCGAAACTCTCCAGATCATGTACACGTCCTGCGAATTGTGTTGCGGCCATAAATGCTTCGTTATGTGTTTCCTTTGAGAAAGAAATCGGTAGGTTGATGGTTGCTAAGCGAATCTTTTCCACTTCGTTTTTCTTGCCGGTTACCTTCAATACGTGGTAGCCGAAATTGGTTTCCACCACAACAATATCACCTACATTATGATCGATACAAGCCTGGTTAAATTCATAAACCATTTGGCCGTCGGCAAACCAGTTCAAATCACCTTTATTTTCCGCAACGGACGGGTCGGTGGAGTATTTTACCGCCAAGCTGTCAAATTCCACGTTTCCTTTTTTAGCCACTTCCAAAAGACTGTCGGCCAAGGCGCGTGCACCTATTTTTGTGCGTGTAACATCTTCTGCTGCTCCATAAGCACCAGAATAAGCAATCAAGATATGACTGGCACGCATGGAATCCGGGCGTACTGCACGATCCATCAACCGGGCTACATGGTAGGCGTTATCCTCAACCCAAGGTCCCATAATGGTTCCAATCGGGTCGTTAAAGGCTACGGAATCAATGAATGGAGAAACCTCGTCTTTTTTGTACCATTTCAAAGAATCGTAATGGCTTCCGCGGTAAGAATTTACATAGATGGGAACATTTTCCGGCTCAATATTCTTAAACTCCGCTTTAATTTGTTCCGCTTCTTTACGAATGGCGGCAATATCTTCTTGCGAAGGACGCACATGCCAAACGACATAGTTTATTTTACGCGTTTCTTCGTTTTGTTTGAAATCGTTTTTGTGCGCGTCATAATAAGTTTGATAGTCAGCATCAGTCGGATTAACTTCATCATCTTTCACTTCCGCGTAACGAACAGCGGTATAGCGTACTTTTTCCGAAGTGTTACGGTCTTTATAATCCATTTCCGCCAAGGCAGTGGGAATATAATATCCCTTTTTAATCAAATTATAATATTTCGTGCTCAGACGATCTTCTTTCATATATTTCACCAACTGCTTCCACTGCTTATTCGATGTCATGGCTTGCTCCACCTGCTTGGGGTCTTCGCTTTGCATGCCGGCTTGTACATTCTCCAAAAACTGAATTACATAATTTGGATTGAATTGTCCGGTTGAACGATCGGTGAAGTTTT
>CAYUAN010000314.1:0-2092 GCA_964442545.1 uncultured Prolixibacteraceae bacterium
CCGGCACGGGGATTATTTCTGGTGGAGGTTGCGTACTGATTGTGGGTATTGCCTTGATGCTGTATTTTTGTTTAGCCCTCCCAATTTGGCTATTTTCTTTTTATTCGTTTGTTTTTTCTTTTTTTAGAAAAAAGAAACAAACCTGTCTGCCGACAGGCAGGAAATCGCCACTGAGGGATAATGGCTAAAAACCGAAGCAAACCTGCCTGCCGGCAGGCAGGAAATCTAAAACTTCAACGCCATTATCCCTAATGTGGCAGTCCCTCAGCTTGTAAACAAGCTGTTTGGGTGGCGAATGCTGCTTGTTTACTACATTACTGTGAATTTTACATTTTATCATTCTTAACGCGAATGCTAAAAAAAAGCTGGTTTAATACAGAGTGCCCTCCTGTGTTTGGCCTTGTCCCGATGGGTCGGGTAGCTTACTGTTTATCAAGAAATAGTAAGCATGAAATATAGAAATTATACTATAAAGGAGCCCTAATGAAAATAGCGTATAAAATGAGAATTAACCAATTTTCGAATAAAATAATTTCGCTTTCCCACAATTGAATTTTTAACTTATTTTAGCCAGAACAACAATTATTTAACACGATTATTTTTTAACAAACCAAATAAATTCACAAAACACCGAAAAATCAAATTATTATGGCCGGTAAAACATTTGTAGAAAAGATATTCAATGCTCCGGTAGGCAGCATTGTTTTTGCCAAACCCGATATTGTATTAACCCACGACAATACGGCAAGTATAAAAAACACCTTTGCCAAGATGGGCGGTAAGAAGGTCGCCGATCCCAAGCAATTGCTGATTGTGTTGGACCATAACGCTCCGCCCACCACGGCCAAACTGGCCACGCAGTATCAGGAAATCCGCGATATCGTTAAAGAGCAGGGTGTGGATAAGTTTTACGATGCCGGAAAAGGCATTTGCCACCAGATTATGTCGTACCATGCCGAGCCGGGTATGATTATCGTCGGCAGCGACAGCCATACCTGTACGGCCGGGGCTTTTAACGCCATGGCCGCGGGCATCGACCGCACGGAGGCCGCGGGGATTTGGAAACGGGGCGAAACCTGGTTTCGTGTGCCCGAGAGCATTAAGATTACCCTGCACGGCAAATTGCCGCAAGGCGTTTATGCCAAGGATATTTCCCTGTGGATTATCGGGATGATTGGTTCCGACGGGGCCAATTACAACTCCATCGAATTTCATGGCGAGGGAGTAAAAACACTGAGCATTTCAGAACGGATGACGCTGGCAAATCTGGCCTCCGAAATGGGTGCCAAAAATGCCGTGTTCCCGCCGGATGAAGTATTGGCCGGTTTTTATGGCGGGAAACTTCCGCATCAACCCACCTGGGCGGATGAGGATGCCGAATATGTAAAAGAAATTGAAATCAATCTGAGCGAACTCTTTCCTGTGGTGGCGGCACCGCACCATGTGGATAATGTGAAAGCCCTGTCGGAAGTGCAAGGCACCAAACTAAATGAGGGTTTAATCGGAACTTGTACCAACGGACGACTGGAAGATTTGCGCGAAGCGGCTGCCGTATTGAAAGGCAAAACCGTAGCCGAAGGATTCCAATTGCTGGTAACTCCGGCCTCTCGCAAGATATACCAGCAAGCCATACACGAAGGACTGATTGATATTTTCCTCGATGCGGGAGCCAATGTTTTGTCGCCCTCTTGCGGGCCTTGCCTGGGTACGGGACAAGGTATTCCCGCGGATAATTATACGGTGATTTCCACCTCAAACCGTAATTTTAAGGGCCGCATGGGAAATCCCAATTCGAGCATTTACCTGGCCTCACCGGCTACCGTGGCCTTGTCGGCTGTGGCCGGAGCGATTGTTGATCCGCGCGGCGGAAAGCACAATGATGTTTTCCCGTACAAACGCGAACAAAGCAATACGGTGGACATTGCCGAGCACGACAATCGCCGCTTGGGCAATGTGTGGAATTATAAGGATGCCGACAATCTGAATACCGACCAAATGTTTGCCGGAAACCTGACATACAAAGTGTTGAGTTCCGACCCGGCTTCGATAATCCCGCATCTGTTTGAAGGCTTTGACAAAAACTTCCATGTGA
>CAYUAN010000315.1:0-15626 GCA_964442545.1 uncultured Prolixibacteraceae bacterium
ATTTCTTCCAATTTCCATGGAAGCTCTTGTTCCCTGCCTCTCGGCAGGCAAGTATCCCTTGCTTGTCTGCCGTTAGGCAGAAACTATGGGAGCGTTATTATTTTTCTTCCAATTTCCATGGAAGCTCTTGTTCCCTGCCTCTCGGCAGGCAAGTATCCCTTGCTTGTCTGCCGTTAGGCAGAAAGGGAGCGTTATTATTTTATCTCACTGCCAGCCTTCACCATTTCCCCGGGCGATACAAACACCAATTTACCATCGGCATCTTCCGCCATCAGTATCATTCCCTGCGACTCAATGCCACGCAGTTTTCGCGGAGCGAGATTCACCAAAATACTCACCTGTTTACCCACAATATCTTCGGGTTTGAAGTATTCCGCAATACCCGAAACCACCGTACGCTTGTCGATGCCTGTATCTATCAACAGTTTCAGCAGCTTTTTTGTTTTCGGCACTTTCTCCGCTTCCAAAACCGTTCCCACGCGGATATCCATCTTCATAAAATCATCATAGGCAATGGTTTCCTTTTGCGGGGCAGCCGTGGCTTCAGCAGCTTCGTTGGCCTTTTTGGTATCCAGCAATCGCTGTATTTGCGCTTCTATCGCCTTATCATCAATTTGCTCAAACAAAAGTTTGGGCTTGGCCAACAGGTGTCCTTCAGCCAATAAGTCAACCGAACCGGCCCTGGCCCATTCCAATTGCTCCAGATTAATCATCTTGCGCAATTTCTTCATCGAGAAAGGCAAAAACGGGTCGGCCACAATACTCAAATTTGCGACAATTTGCAAGGCGATATTCAGAATGGTTTTCACCCGCTCTTCATCTGTTTTAATCACCTTCCAGGGCTCCGTATCTGCCAGATATTTATTCCCCAGGCGGGCCAGATTCATTGTTTCTCGCAGCGCCTCGCGGAAATGGTAATGATCCAGCTGGCGGGCGATTTTATCCGGAAAGTTTTCTATTTGTGCCAAAACCTCGCGGTCAAAATCGGTAGTCGCGCCACGTGCCGGAACTTTACCGTCGAAATATTTCTTGGTCAGCACCAAAGCCCGATTTACAAAATTTCCCAAAATAGCCACCAGCTCACTATTATTCCGCTGCTGGAAATCCTTCCAGGTAAAGTCGTTATCTTTGGTTTCCGGCGCGTTGGCGGTGAGCACATAGCGCAAAACGTCCTGCTTGCCGGGAAAATCTTTCAAATACTCGTGTAACCATACGGCCCAATTGCGTGAAGTGGAAATTTTATCCCCTTCCAGATTCAGAAACTCGTTGGCAGGCACATTGTCCGGCAGGATATAACTGCCCTCGGCCTTCAGCATCGCCGGGAAGATAATACAGTGGAACACAATATTATCCTTACCGATAAAATGCACCAATTTACTATCCGGGTCTTTCCAGTATTTTTCCCAATCGGGCGTCAGTTCCTTGGTAGCCGAAATATAGCCGATGGGCGCGTCAAACCACACATACAGCACCTTTCCGTCGGCACCATCCACAGGCACTTTCACACCCCAGTCCAAATCGCGGGTAACGGCACGTGGGTGCAATCCCGAATCAATCCACGACTTACATTGCCCGTACACATTGGGTCGCCAATCGTTTTTATGGCCGTCAATAATCCACTCCTTAAGCCAGGGCTCATATTTATCCAAAGGCAAATACCAATGCTTGGTTTCTTTCATCACGGGCACATTCCCGCTTAGGGCCGATTTCGGATTAATCAAATCCGTAGCACTCAGCGATGTTCCGCAACTTTCGCATTGGTCGCCATAAGCTTTTTCGTAACCGCAATGCGGACAAGTTCCCGTAATATAGCGGTCAGCCAGAAACATCTTATTTTCCTCGTCATAATATTGCTCCGACGATTTTTCGATAAACTCATTTTGGTCGTAAAGCTTCCGGAAAAATTCCGAAGCCGTTTTGTGATGAGTTTCGTTAGAGGTGCGGGAATAAACATCAAAAGAAATCCCGAACTCTTCAAAAGAATCTTTAATGATTTTGTGGTATTTATCCACAATTTCCTGGGGGCTGACACCTTCGTTGCGGGCTTTAATGGTAATCGGCACACCATGCTCATCGGAGCCGCCGATAAGGACAACATCCTCGCCTCTGGCACGCAGATAGCGCACATAAATATCAGCCGGTACGTACACGCCCGCCAGGTGACCGATATGCACCGGGCCGTTGGCATAAGGCAAGGCAGTAGTTACGGTATATCTTTTGAAATTCTTTTCTTCCATCGAATTAATGTTTTTGAGGTCGCAAAGGTCGCAAAAAAAGGGGAAATAATAAAAGCTTTATAAATTCGGCCCTAAGCAATAATTCCGCCATTCACCCGGTTAATTCTTTAAACCCTATCTTTGCATATAATTCAACAAAACAGATGATGCGGACTATTTTAATTTTATTTTTCATCGGCCTTTTCGGGGGGCAGATTATTGGCCAATCCAATCTGAATCAAACCGATGAACAAGGCCGGAGAACCGGAAAATGGGTGGACTACCACGCCAACGGCAAAAAGCGCTATGAGGGAACTTTTAAAGAGGGTTACGAAGTAGGAACTTTTCGCTATTACAACAGTTTAGGTATTTTGGTTACCGAACTGATTTATTCGCAAAAAGGGGAATATGCCGATGCCAAAATCTATTATAATGACGGAAAAATAAAAGCCGAAGGACGTTTTCATCAACGAAAAAAAGACGGAGTTTGGAAATATTACGCCCATAGCCCCTATTATCTGGCCAAAGAAGAAAGCTATAAGGACGGAGTGAAAGACGGGCGTTGGCGTATCTATTACCCTGACGGACAATTGTCGTCGGAGGTAAATTGGAAAGACGGCCTGCGTGAGGGACCTTGGTTGGAGTATTTCGAAAACGGGAATCCCCGCATTATTGCCAATTTTAAAAACGGGAAATTGCATGGTTTGTATGAAATATACATTCTGGGAAATATTCCTGTAAAAAGAGGCTCTTATTATGAGGGAGATATGAACGGTATTTGGTATTTTTTCGACGACCAGGGCTATTTAATCAAAAAGGAACGTTGGTATCGCGGATTTTTGCAGCAGGAAGCAGATTTCAAAGACGGTAAGCTTGTGCACGTTACCATGCATACAACCAAAAAATTCAAAGACGACTTTACCAATCCGGAAATAGATGGAGAATAAACGTGTATTAATGGCGATGAGCGGGGGAATCGACAGTTCGATTGCCGCTTTGCTGTTGCTGGAACAAGGCTACGAGCTGATAGGTGTAACAATGAAAACCTGGGATTATTCCACTTCGGGCGGCAGCAGTAAAGAAACCGGCTGTTGCAGTCTGGACTCCATCAACGATGCCCGGCATTTGGCCGTCAGTAAAGGTTTTCCGCATTATGTAATCGATATTCGCGGAGAGTTTGAAGAAAAAATCGTCAGCAATTTTGTGGAAGAGTATATTGTGGGGCATACGCCCAATCCCTGTATTTTGTGCAACACCTATATTAAATGGGAAGCCCTGCTCAAACGGGCCGACGAAATGGATTGCCAATACATCGCCACGGGGCATTACGCACAACTGAAAGAGCTGAACGGACGCTATTATGTAACCAAAGGCCTGGACGGTGGCAAGGACCAATCTTATGTTTTATGGGGCGTAAGTCAGGAAAATCTGGCGCGTACATTATTTCCCCTGGGCAAATACCACAAAACGGAAATCAGGGAGCTGGCCCGTAAATACGGCTTTGAAAATCTAGCCAACAAACGCGAGAGTTACGAGATTTGCTTTATCCCCGATAACGATTACCGCGGTTTCCTGAAGCGTCAGGTGAAAGGTTTGGAAGAACGTGTGGAAGGCGGTGATTTCGTGCTCGAAGACGGCACCGTGGTGGGTAAGCATAAAGGCTATCCCTTTTATACCATTGGCCAGCGCAAGGGCTTGAATCTTGCCTTCGGAGAACCTTATTATGTGAATGACATTGACGCCGAGAACAACCGGGTGGTTATCGGGCCGCGCAAAGCACTCTATTCCACTAGGATGAAGGTGGATAAAATCACCTGGCAAAAGTATGACCACATTGAAGATGGTATGGCCGTGCATGTACAAATCCGCCACCATGACCCGGGCACACCGGCCCGTTTATTTAATGACGGCAGCGGCATTATCGTAGAATTTGACGAGCCCGTATCTGCAATTACACCCGGCCAGTCCGCTGTATTTTTCGAAGAGGATGATGTTATTGCCGGAGGCTTTATCAGTAAAAAATTGTAAACCTTAAAACCATGAAAAATATCACTTTAGAAGACTTTGCAAAATCCATACGCGATGTGCCCGATTTTCCGAAACCGGGAATTCTGTTCAAAGACATAACCACTGCCCTAAACAAAGCCGAAGTGCTCCGATTTTTGGTGGACACACTTTACGAGCAATATAAAGATAAGGGCATAACAAAGGTTGTGGGTATCGAATCGCGGGGCTTTATTATCGGGAGCATTCTCGCCTATAAACTGAATGCGGGTTTCGTATTAATGCGCAAACCGGGCAAGTTGCCGGCCGACACACACGAAGAAGAATATGAGTTGGAATACGGAACCGACAAACTGGAAATTCATAAAGACGCCCTGAATCCGGAGGATATAGTTCTTATGCATGACGATTTGCTTGCCACAGGAGGCAGTGCGCGTGCCGCCATAAACCTGATTCGCAAAACAGGAGCAACGAACATCACGGCCGATTTTTTGATTGAACTGAGCTTTTTGAACGGACGTAAACGACTGAATGACGTACCGGTTAATGCATTGATTCAGTTCGATTAAGAACCTTATCCTCCACTATTTCGAATACTGCAGCACAGTAGTAAAACCCACTGTGTTAGCGGGCGGTATCATAATATACAGAAATTCTGAAAAGTGTGAAAAAAGCCTACATTTTATAAATATCGTTAAATATGATTATGTAGCTGATTGTCATATATGGTATTGATGTATCTTTGCCGCGACAAAAGTGAAGTAATATATTTTTATTTTAAGTTAAAGGGAATAACATTATGACAGTATTATTAGATATTGACAAATTAGAGGAGGTGGCTTCGAAACTAAGAGCCGTTGCACATCCTATGCGTGTGGCCATCATTCAATTGCTGGATGAAGAAAAGCAATTGAATGTAACTCAAATTTACACAAAATTGAAAATTGAGCAGGCCACGGCTTCACATCACTTGAATATTTTGAAATCAAAAGGAGTATTGGCAAGCCGTCGTGACGGAAAACAAACCTTTTATTCCATTAAAGAAGATTCGATTATTCGCATTGTTGATTGTGTAAGTCGCTGTAAGACTTCTTAATTATCCGGTTTTCGGAAAATTTTATAAGGGCTCAAAATATTTAATATCTTGAGCCTTTATTTTTACACGATAAAATCGTCTATTATGGATTATACGCGCAATCCCAAAGATATTACGGCTACTGAAGTTCGGGAAAATCTGAAATTCCTGAAACTGCTCTCCAAACAACACGGCACTATCGAATCGGCCAGTACCGAAATCATTAACCTAGAGGCCATCTTAAACCTGCCCAAAGGGACAGAGCATTTTGTATCGGATGTGCATGCCGAATACGACACCTTTAAGCATATTCTGAGCAATGCTTCGGGAGTGGTGCGCCGTCGTATCGATGAGATTTTCAAAAACAGACTTTCGGACGAGGATAAACAATGTCTGGCCAGTCTGATTTATTATCCCCGCGAAAAACTGGACATAATTATTACCGCGGAACAAAATACCGTAGTGTGGTATGAAAAAACACTGAAGTATCTGATTGAGGTGGCGCGAATGGTCAGCTCAAAATATACCCGGTCGAAGGTACGTAAATCACTGCCGCATGATTTTCAATACATCATCGATGAGATGTTGAATGTGAATGAAAACCTGCTGAACAAGGAAATGTATTTTTCGGCCATTATTAAAACCGTGATTGAACTCGACCGGGCCAATGATTTTATCATTACGCTGAGTTTTTTGATTCAACGCCTGGCTATTGACCGCCTCCATGTGGTCGGTGATATTTTCGACCGGGGACCTGCCGCAGAAAAGGTAATGGACGAGCTGATGAAACATCATTCGGTAGATATCCAGTGGGGCAACCATGATGTGGTATGGATGGGCGCAGCAGCCGGAAGCCTGGCCTATATCGCTATCGTCTTGCGCATCAGTGCGCGCTACGACAATCTGGATACCATTGAAGACGGTTACGGAATAAATATTTTGCCTTTGGTTACCTTCGCGATGGAGCAATATGCCGGAGACCCCTGCGAGGCCTTTATCCCCAAAGCCGGCTTGGAATCGCTTTCGGAATACAACCTCACCATTCTCAAGCAAATACACAAAGCTATTTCCATTATTCAGTTTAAGCTCGAAGGGCAAATTATTCAGCGGAATCCGCAATTTGAAATGGACGACCGTTTATTGCTGGATAAAATCGATTACCAAAAAGGAACCATAAATATCGGCGGAAAGGAATATCCGCTGAATGACACGCATTTCCCGACCATCGATCCCAAAGATCCGTACCGCCTGACTAAGGCCGAAGCCGATGTGATGGACAAACTGCAGCGCTCGTTTTTGAAAAGCGAAAAATTGCAGCGGCATATAAACTTTATGTATTCCAACGGAAGCATGTATCTTCCGTATAATGGCTTATTGCTGTTTCACGGCGCCATTCCCATGGACGAAAAAGGCGATTTTAAGGCAGTTGCCGTGGACGGAAAGAAACTCAAGGCAAAGCAATTGCTCGACCAATTTGACATTATGGCCCGTCGCGCCTATTACGAGGTGGCCGATGAGCAAAAAAAAGAAAAAGATCTCGACCAGTTTTGGTATTTATGGTGCGGTCCGGAATCACCTCTTTTCGGAAAGAAAAAAATGACCACCTTCGAACGTTATTTTGTTGATGATAAAAGCACCCATAAAGAAGAACGAAACCCGTATTACCCCTTCCGCGACAAGCAGGAAACTATTCAGAAAATACTTAAAGAATTTCAGCTTAATCCAAAGCGGGGGCATATCATCAACGGGCATGTCCCGGTGAAAGTGCGCAAAGGCGAAAGCCCCGTAAAAGCCAACGGCCAGTTAATCGTTATCGACGGCGGCATGTCGAAGGCATATCAGAAAGTTACAGGCATTGCGGGTTATACTTTAATCTATAATTCATACGGTTTGGTTTTGGTAGCGCACCAGCCATTCGAATCAAAGCGGCAAGCCGTGCAAAGCGGAAAAGACATTGTTTCGGAAGCCACTTTCCTGGACAAGGTCAAAGAGCGTAAACGCGTGGCGGATACCGATATCGGAACCGAATTGAAACAGCAGATTGCCGACTTGAAAATGTTGTTGGCGGCCTATCGTTTGGGTATTATTAAAGAAAACAGATAAATGACAACAGGAGCAAGCGAATACCGGCTGAGCGACTGGCTGCCCACTACGCCCAAAGAAGCGCGGCTCCGAGAATGGGACGAATTGGATGTGGTGCTGTTTACCGGCGATGCCTATATCGATCATCCCTCTTTCGGGGCGGCGGTAGTCGGACGTATCATTGAGCACGAAGGTTTTCGTGTAGCCATTGTTCCGCAGCCCAACTGGAAAGATGATTTGCGCGACTTTAAGAAATTCGGTCGTCCGCGCTTGTTTTTTGCCGTTACGGCCGGCTCGATGGACTCCATGATAAATCATTATACCGCCAATAAGCGCCTACGCTCAAATGATGCTTATACAGCAGGAAACAAAGCCGGATTTCGGCCCGATTATCCCGTAATTGTTTATACACAAATCCTGAAAAAGCTGTTTCCGGAAGTGCCTGTCGTTATTGGTGGGATTGAGGCTTCATTGCGCCGTTTTACCCATTACGATTACTGGCAGGACCAACTCAAACCCTCGATATTAAAAGAAAGCGGCGCCGATCTTTTGGTGTATGGAATGGGCGAACTGCCTTTGAAGGAATTACTCCGTCTGCTGAATAAAGGCGTGCCTTTTGAAAATATTCGCAACATCAGACAAACGGCTGTTTTGGCAGACGATTTTGAAGTGGAAAAGGTGCGGAACAAAGGGAACTATATCGAATTGGCTTCCCATAAAGAATGTTTGCAGGATAAAATCGCCTACGCCAAAAACTTCAAACATATCGAGCGCGAATCGAATATGATGAAAGCCAAGGTGCTGTTGCAAAAGCAAGGAGAACAAACATTAATCGTATGGCCGCCTTTTCCGACGATGAGCGAAAAACAAATCGATGCATCATTCGATCTGCCTTATACCCGCCAGCCGCATCCGCGTTACCGCAAGCGCGGCCCGATTCCGGCATACGAAATGATAAAGTTTTCGGTAAATATGCACCGGGGCTGCTTCGGAGGATGCTCCTTTTGCACCATCTCCGCCCATCAGGGCAAATTTGTGGCCAGCCGCTCCAAGAAATCCATTCTAAAAGAAGTTGAAGAACTAAGCAAACACCCCGATTTCAAGGGTTATCTGAGCGATTTGGGCGGGCCGTCGGCCAATATGTATAAAATGCAGGGAGTAGATTTAAGTATTTGCGAAAGCTGTACCCGGCCAAGCTGCATTTTTCCGAACATCTGTTATAATCTGAAAACCAGTCACCGCGACCTGATTGAAGTATATAATTCCGTAAATGCACATCCGAAGATTAAGAAGGCATTTATCGGTAGCGGTATTCGTTACGATATGCTGGTGGACGATTCGCTATCGGAAGAAGAGCGAAAAGTCGCCGACGAATATATCGACGTGCTTGCCCGCAACCACGTTTCGGGCCGGTTGAAAGTCGCACCCGAGCACACCTCCGATAAAGTACTGAAACTGATGCGAAAGCCTTCCTTTGATTTGTTTTATAAGTTTGAAAAGAAATTCCGAAAAGCTTCCGAAAAGGCAGGCCTTAAACAGCAGGTAATTCCCTATTTTATCTCGTCTCATCCGGGCAGTACCCTGGAAGATATGGCCGATTTGGCTGTTAAAACCAAGGATATGGGCTTTAAGCTGGAACAAGTGCAAGACCTCACGCCTACCCCCATGACCGTGGCTGCCGTGATATATTATTCCGGTGTTCATCCCTACACATTAAAAGAGGTTTACACCCCGCGGAGCAAGGAAGAAAAGCAAAAGCAACACCGCTTCTTTTTCTGGTATAAAAACGAAAACCGGAAATGGATCAGGAAAACACTGAAAAACATAGGAAAAGAAGACTGGATTCCGAAGCTGCTCGACAAATAAAAATCCATTACTTTTGACGGGCTGTTGACAAGCAAAAAGCACATCACGGGAAATATCGTTTTTTTGTAACCTTTTCCTTAAAAAACGGTTAAATACGTGTTATAAAATCAAGGAAATAATCAGCTGAAAATCCTTGCCTATGATTGGTAAACTTCAAATCGGAAAATTAAAGTGGTATCATATTCCTTATCCCAATGATGAGAATATACAATTTCTGCGTGAGAATTTTGATTTTCACCCACTTGACCTTGAAGACTGCCAATCAAAAGTGCAACGCCCCAAGATTGATATTTACGACGATTACCGTTTTTTGATTCTTCAATTCCCTTATTTCGATAAGGCGATGAAGTTTGTTAAAACCAAGGAGGTGAAAATCTTCTGGGGCGAACATTACATTATCACCGTTGGCAGCCATTGGGTAATACGCTCCTTATTCGACAAAACGAAAAAAGAAGCCGATATTGATATTGATGAACTGCCCAACACCAGTGATGTGTTGCTGTATAGCATCCTGGACGCGCTGATGAAAGAAAGCTTCAAGCTGATGAAATTGATTGAGGATAATCTGGAGCACATCAGCCATGAGATGTTCGATAAGAAAGCGGAAAAAACCATTGAACGTATTTCGGTTACCCGGAAAAATCTGATTCTGCTGAATACCGCCTTCAAACCGCAATTGCGCCTGTTCCAGAAATTCGAATCCGGTGTTATCCGCGGTTTTACCCCCGATATGGAAGATTATTGGGGTAATAATCTGGACTCCTACCAAAAGATGTGGGACTACATTGAGGATTACCAGGAATTAATTCAGGGATTATCCCAAACATTTGACTCATTGCAGGCCAATCGTACCAACGAAATCATGAAGGTACTGACCACAATATCAACCATATTACTTCCCCTTACCTTCCTCACGGGATTATACGGAATGAATGTGGAGCTTCCAAGGCAGGAAGACCCGTTTGCTTTTCTCGAAATCGTTGGGGCAATGATTTTGATTGTTATTGCGTTGTTATTATACTTTAAGAAACGTCGTTGGATCTAAGACCGGTATAATGAACATTTATTCCCAGAAAAGAAACTGGAAACTTTTCCTTGTTGCATTCGCATTTATCATCGTAGTTGTATCGCTTTGGTACACCAACCGCTTTTTGAATAATGTGGCGCGCGAAGAACAACGGCAAATCCGGATATGGGCCAAAGCCATCAGCCAGAAGGCTGAATTGGTAAACTATACCGAACATTTGTTTGACAACCTGCGCCAAAAGGAAAAACGATACGTAAATCTTTGGGCGGAAGCCACTAAGCATTTAGCCTATGCCGAAGATAATGAAGACCTTTCGTTTTATACCAAAGTAGTTTTGGCAAATCAAGATATTCCGGTATTGGTAACCGATGAGGAAGGAAATATTACAGCATCCAAAAATCTGGCTCCTTATTATGCTAAACTGAAAAAACTAAGCAAGGAGGATATCAAGCGATTTACCAATTATCCGCCCCTTGAAATAAACTATTTTGAAAACCGCGTAAACTATATTTACTACCGGAATTCGGAATTATATTATCGGCTGAAACGCACTTTAGACGATTACACGGAATTATTTTTGAATGAAGTCGTTAAGAACAGTCTTTCCACTCCGGTGGTGGTAACCGACAGCAGCCGCAGCAAAGTACTTGCCTTCGGAGGAAATATTGATTCAAGCGTGGTTGCAGACAGTGCACAACTTCACAAGCTGATTCAAAATATGTTAAAAGATAACGATCCGGTGATTGTTGATTTACCGGGTTCTCCACACAGCTACATATTCTATGAGGACTCCCAATTATTCACAGAGATGAAGTGGTTCCCACTTATTTTCTTTTTTGTTATTGGTCTGTTTTTAATTCTGTCTTATACGCTTTTTTCATTCTCTCGTCGTTCAGAACAGAGTAAAGTTTGGGCGGGGATGGCAAAAGAAACGGCACATCAACTTGGCACCCCGATTTCATCACTTATGGGGTGGATTGAAGTCTTAAAAATGAATTATCCGGATGAAGAAGCATTTAAGGAAATGGATAAAGATATTGAACGGCTCAGCCTGGTTTCCGAACGCTTTTCAAAAATCGGCTCCGAGCCCGATTTTAAGGATGAAGATCCCGTGGAAATTATCGAGTCGGTGATTAACTATATGAAAGTGCGCTCGGCCAATAGAATTGAATACATCTTAATCAATAGTCTGAAACAACCGGTTAAACTAAAGCTTAACCGTCATCTTATGGTTTGGGTTTTTGAGAATTTATTCCGGAATGCGGTAGATGCCATCGGTTCTAATAACGGAAAGATTAAAGTATTTATTACCGACCACGACAATGAAGTCTTTATCGATGTTTCCGACACCGGCAAAGGCATTCCTAAAACAAAACACAAGGAAGTGTTCAATCCGGGCTATTCCACTAAAAAGCGAGGGTGGGGCCTCGGCTTATCACTCGTTAAACGAATTATCGTGGAGCAACACCATGGCAAGATATTTGTTAAAGCATCAGCTCCGGGCGAAGGAACAACTTTCAGACTGATTTTCCATAAATAGTATTACCTTTGTGCATAGGCAACAATCAAGTATGTTGTGCACACATCATATAACAAGCTTTGTAACGCAAAAAAAAATTGACATGAAACAATATAGTTTTTCCATAGCTCTGTTTTTGTTTATACTGCTGTCGTTTACCGTTTCGGCCCAGGATAAAAAAGAGAAAGACGATAAATCGGATGCGCAATATGAAGAATACCTGAATGAAGTTGATACAACATCGGCGGGCAGTAACCTTGATTTGCAGGCCGTAGCGGAGATTTTCCGGACATCCAAAGACCTTGAGGAATTTGAAAAACGCATTAATGAAAAAGACGAAGGCGTAAATAATCTTGATTTGAACGGTGACGGAAAAGTAGATTATCTGCGTGTATTAGACCGTGCCGACGGAAACACCCACGTAATCGTAATTCAAGCTGTACTTGGAAAAGATAAATTCCAGGATGTTGCCAGTATCGACGTGGTTCAAAAAGACAATAAAGTCACCTTGCAATTAGTAGGTGATGAAGATATTTACGGAACAGAATATTACCTTGAGCCGGAGGATGAGGAAGAGGTGAAAAATTATCCCAGTGTTCAATTTATTTTCCATGTAGGCTATACGCCTTATTACTCACCTTATTATTGGGGCTATTATCCGCCTTTTTTCCGGCCATGGCCACCCTTCCCTCCTTATTATTATCACCGGCATGTTTACCGGCATTATTACCATCACCACCATCATCATTATCATCACGGACACCGCCCGATGCACCCGCATGCCCGCAATATGTATTACGGACATCGCAGCACGGCGCCGGTACGGAATCCGCACTATGCCAAACCGGGAACAAGGCCAAACCGTCCGTCGAATCCGGGCACGCGTCCGGGAAATAAACCGGGGACAAAGCCTTCGACACGTCCAAGTACCAAGCCTTCAACAAGGCCAAGCACAAAACCGGCCACCAGACCATCAACCAGGCCTTCTACTCAGCCGTCCACACGGCCAAGCACACGACCTTCACAAAATCCGGCGGCTTCACGGCCTTCAACACGTCCCTCGCAAAACCCCGCTGCATCACGGCCCAGTACTCGACCAAGCACCCGGCCTTCGCAGAATCCTGCGGCATCACGGCCTTCTACTCGTCCATCGACCCGGCCCTCACAAAATCCGGCCGCCTCGAGACCCAGTACACGACCCAGCTCCAGGCCAAGTTCTCGCCCGAGCGGAAGTTATAATCGTGCTCCGAGAGGCAGTTATGGCGGAGGAGCAAGTCGTGCCCGTAGCATGCCTTCGCGTGCCCGTGGCGGAAGAAGGTAGTTATTCGAAATTTTTATGGAAAAGTAAAAGCGGCTTTGGTTTGCGCTTCGGCTAAAGCGGCCATATTCAAGCCCGTATTTTCTCCCTTGCTTTCCAGAAAGGCAATCAGTTTTTCCGTGGGCAGATTTCCAATTAACTCTTTACCCGACATCGGACAACCGCCATGTCCGCCCAAAGCAGCATCAAATCGGCGGCAACCGCTGTCATAAGCGGCGGCAAGTTTTATATGCCAATCGTCAGGCGTGGTATGTAAGTGGACTCCAAATTCCAATTCCGGAAATTCACGATGCAGATGAACAAAAGAATCGGCGATATCTTCGGGATGTCCGTCCCCTGTCGTGTCCGCCAAAACGATGGTGCGCACCCCCATTTCCTTAATCCGCCCGGTCCAGTCGGACAATATTTGCGGGTTCCATTCATCACCATAAGGATTGCCGAAGGCCATAGCGATATACAGTACCAACTCCTTGTCCTTTTCCCGGCACAAAGCGATTAAATCACGAATTATTTGACTTCCTTTTTCAAAATCGGAGCGAATATTTTTTGCCAGAAAGGCCTCGGAAATGGAAAAAGGATAGGCCAAAGAACCGACCGCCCGGTGTTCCAAAGCCCGTTGCCCGCCACGCAGATTCCCGATGGTCGCCATAATACGACTGGACGAATTTTGCCAGTCGATTTGCTCCGCCACCTCAGCGCTGTCAGCCAGTTGCGGGATGGCGCGCGGCGAAACAAAACTGCTAAAATCCACCTCCGCGAAACCAACTTTCAGCAAGGCGTTGATATAGTCAATCTTCTTTTGCGTGGGAATAAAAGTGCTTACTCCCTGCATCGCATCTCGAGGTGTTTCTATTATTTTAACGGGCATAGTGCAAAAGTACGGGTTTTAGCAATAGCCGCCGCAGAAGAAGCCCGGGAACACGGCAATGCCTTTCACATATTTTCGTATTTTCGCAGCCACAAATTTTTAAGCTAAAACGCAGAGAAAACCATGGATTATAATTTCAAAGAAATAGAAAAAAAGTGGCAAAAATACTGGGCCGAAAACAAAACTTATCATGTTGAGATAGACAATGATAAGCCCAAATACTATGTTCTGGACATGTTCCCTTATCCTTCGGGGGCGGGACTGCACGTCGGCCACCCTCTGGGCTATATTGCTTCCGATATTTACGCCCGCTACAAACGCCACAAAGGATTCAATGTATTGCATCCGATGGGATTCGATGCTTTTGGCTTGCCGGCCGAGCAATACGCCATTAAAACCGGCACTCATCCGGCCGTTACTACCGCTGAAAACATCAAGCGCTATGAGGAGCAGCTGGGGAAAATCGGTTTTTCCTTCGACTGGGACCGTAAGGTGGTAACCTCCGACCCCGACTATTACAAATGGACCCAATGGGTTTTCACCAAGCTTTTTACCTATTGGTATAATAATGCCACCAACAAGGCCGAGCCCATTCATTTGCTGGAAGAAATTTTCCGCATTAACGGAAATCAAAAGGTGGATGCCGCCTGCACACAGGAAGAAAAATTCACGGCGAAGCAATGGAACGCCATGAGCTATAAAGAGCAGCAGGAAGTGCTGATGAACTACCGCCTGGCGTATCAGTCGGAAACGGCTGTAAACTGGTGTCCCGAGCTGGGTACCGTATTAGCCAATGACGAGGTTAAAGACGGCTTATCGGTTCGTGGCGGGCATCCGGTGGAGCGCAAAAAAATGAAACAATGGTCTTTGCGTGTTTCGGCTTATGCCCAGCGCTTGTTGGACGGTTTGGAAAAAGTGGACTGGACCGATGCACTGAAAGAAATGCAGAAAAACTGGATTGGCAAATCCGTTGGTGCAAAAGTTTTCTTTAAGCTGGACGGCTTTGAGGAGCAACTCGAAATATTTACCACCCGCCCCGATACCCTGTTCGGTGCCACCTTTATGGTTTTGGCCCCCGAGCACGAATGGGTGGATATGCTTACCACGCCTGAACAAAAGGAGGAAGTGAAAAAATATGTTGGCTGGGCCAAAAACCGCTCGGAGCGCGAACGAATGACCGAAGTAAAAAAAGTAAGCGGTGCTTTTACGGGCTCCTACGCCATTCACCCGTTCAGCGGCGAGAAAATACCGATTTGGATTGCCGACTATGTGCTTACAACATACGGAACCGGCGCCATTATGGCTGTTCCCGCCCACGACAGCCGCGATTACGCCTTTGCCAAACATTTTAATCTGCCCATCGTGCAAGTGGTTAGCGGAGGCGATATTTCGGAAGAATCTTACGATGCCAAAGAAGGCACTTTAATCAATTCCGATTTTTTGAACGGCCTGACGGTAAAACAAGCCATCGGCGAAGCCATTAAAAAACTGCGTGCGCTGGGCATAGGCGAAAAGCAGGTGAACTTCCGTTTACGGGATGCGATATTCTCCCGTCAGCGCTACTGGGGGGAGCCGTTTCCGGTTTATTATAAAGACGGCATCCCGCACGTATTAGGCATTAAAGATCTGCCTTTGGAATTGCCCCCCGTGG
>CAYUAN010000316.1:0-2316 GCA_964442545.1 uncultured Prolixibacteraceae bacterium
TGTCAGCAATCAAGCTACGGTAACTTATACCGATCCGGATAACAACACCTATACAAACGATTCGGACGATCCGGATGACAACACGGACGCAGACGGTTCCGATACCGAGCCTAACACCGACCCTGACGATGCAACGGTAACCACTATAACGCAAAATCATCAGCTTTCTGTGATTAAGTCTGATAGTTTTGATTTAGGTTCTGATGGTGTTATGAATGCGGGAGATTTGATAACATATACTATTATAGTTCAAAATACAGGAAATACCAGTTTGAGTAATATTTTAGTAGCGGATGATTTAATTACCAATTCAGGAGGAACTGTTAATTATGTTTCAGGAGATAATAACAGCAATGGAATATTAGATGTCGGAGAAGCATGGGTTTATTCAGCGGTATATTCAATTACGCAATCAGATATTATTGCAGGAGACGTTGTAAATCAGGCAATAGTTACTTATACTGATCCGACGGGTAATACAAACACCAACGCTTCTGATGACCCTGATGTACCGGCAGATATTGATAATTCAGATACTGAGCCAAACAATGATCCGGATGATGAGACGCATACAGATTTGTCCGTTTATTGGCACCAGTGGATTTCTTTAACAAAAACCGATACTTTTATTGATGCCAATGGAGATGGTATGGCAAGTCCCGGTGAAGTTATCAGATATACCTTTGTGATTAGTAATACAGGAAATGTACCATTATCGAATCTTCAAATAACCGATGATATGATTGGTATTGTTAATCAGACAATCGGTGTAGGCACCATTGCTGTTGGTGGAACGGAAACCTTTACATTTGATTATATATTGACACAAGATGATTTTGATTTAAATTGTGGTCATATTTGTAATCAAGCTGTAGTAAATTATGAAGGACCTACCGGAGATTCATTTAGTAATTTATCAGATGATCCTGATGATCCGACAGATGCGGATTCGAATAACGATAATGACCCGCAAGATGATGCAGACGATCCGACTTGTACCGATTTACCGGTATTTGCCGATATATCAATCTTAAAGAAAAGTCAATTTGACACAAGTAATTGTACACAAGTTGGTTCTGAAATTACATATACATTTGAAGTTTCGAATCAAGGAAATTCATCATTACACAATCTTGTGTTGACGGATGATATTTTGACGAATTTGAATGTTAATGTTGCTTATGTATCTGGAGATATTGATGCGGACAATGAATTAGATGCTTCCGAAACCTGGATATATACAGCAAGTTATCAAGTAACCCAACAAGATATTGATTCCGGTTATTTTGATAATCAGGCAAGTATTTCCGGAGAAGATAATTGTGGAAATTCAGCTTCGGATTTGTCAGATCCAATAGATGTTAATGATGATAATATTACGGTTACGGATATGGTTCAGTGTCCGGAATTGACTTTAGAGAAGACCGGTGTATTTAATGATGAAAATGAAAACGGATTAGCTGATGTTGGTGAGACGGTTACTTATACCTTTACGGTAATCAATTCGGGTAATGTAACAATACATGATATTATTATCGATGATCCTATTGTTGCAATTAACGGAGGTATTCTGTCCGTATTGGCACCGGGAGAGAGAGATACAGAGACATTTACAGCTGTATATGTTTTAACCAAAGAAGATATCGACAGGGGATATGTTGAGAATCAAGCAACAGTAACCGGTTTAGATGCAAACAATAATTATGTTGCCGATATTTCGGATGATCCCGCGACAACCGCTATTGACGATCCGACTATTGTTATTACGATTGGAGTTTTAATTCCGGATATTTTTACGCCGAATGGTGACAATGTAAATGATACGTTTGAAATTGCCGGTTTGGAACAATTCGAAGCGCCAATAATTAAAATCTACAATCGTTGGGGTAATTTGGTATATGAAGATGATTCGTATAAGAATGATTGGGATGGAACTTCCAATTCCATTTTAACGATTGATATGAAAAGGAAATTACCCACCGGAACATATTTCTATATTTTGAGATTAAGTAAAGAATATGCCCCTATTAAAGGTTGGGTATATTTAGATAGGTAAATAAATCAGATGTTCCGGAGGTATTAACTTCCGGAACATTAATTAATAAGCATATAATTATTTTAAGTATGAATAAATTTTATTTTCTTTTTTTATTTTCATTCACAATGCTTGTTTCGGCACAACAAGATCCGATGTACACGCAATATATGTATAATACATTATCGGTAAATCCGGCATATGCCGGCAGTCGAGAAGCATTAAGCCTAACCGGTTTGATACGCGAGCAATGGGTTGGTATGGACGGCGCTCCGAGCACC
>CAYUAN010000317.1:0-6836 GCA_964442545.1 uncultured Prolixibacteraceae bacterium
CCATCCGAAAACTCACCGCAGCATATGTAACCGCCATCGGGTGTGGGCTTGATGTCGTTGATTATATTTTCTGCATCTTTATTCATAGAATAAAAATATTCATGATACCAAATACTATCCCCATTGTTATTTAATAGTAAAATCCATGAAGTAAAATACTGAGGATTCACCCAATCCCAATACCGTCCTGTTGCTACAATATTACCATTTGAAAGCTGAATCATACGAGAAATCTCTCTCATTTTTTTTGGCGAGTCGTAATACTTGTTCCAAATTTCATTTCCTAAAGTATCAACTTTAATGATATTGATTACTTTATCTGTATATTCATTATAATTATTAACCAATAGCATCCTAAACATTTAAAGAAGCAAAAAAGAGATAATGAATTTAAGCAACTCAAATTATCTTTGAGGTACATAACCCAAAAACACTCTCTCATGGCAAATATAACCTTATTTAGGACAGCATTGATAATTGATAAATTTCATCCTGTGCAGCGGGGATTAAATTATATTTGCTAAAATAAAAAAATTGCGTTTAATGACAAACGGAGCAGACGAGCGGAAACAGATTCTGACATTCTTGAAAAATCTGATTGAAAACAATAACAGGGAATGGTTTCAGCGGCATCGTGGGCAATATGAGCTTATGCGCGCCAACCTGGAACGCCTGGTTAACCAATTGGGGGAGGGTTTGCATGAGCTTGATCCTTCTTTTCGTTATACCAAATCCTCTGATTATACCTTTCGTATTTATCGTGATGTACGCTTTTCGAAAGATAAGCGCCCCTACAAAAATCATATCGGCATTTACCTGATTAATGGCGGGCGAAAGTCGCCCAACGCGGGATATTATGTGCATATCCAACCGGGCGAAAGCTTTGTGGCCGGGGGATTGTGGCGGCCGCCAAAGGAAATATTGAAAGCGGTGCGCAGCGAGATATATTTTAATCCAAACGGCTTTGAATCCGTGGTGTTGAACCGTGATTTTATCCGTCATTTCGGTGCGCTGTGGGATGAGGATAAACTGATTCGCAATCCGAAAGATTTTCCGGGTGAAGGCCCCGCCGCCGAGTGGCTGAAGTATAAGAGTTTTATCGCCTCCAGGCCGTTTAGCGATGCGGATTTCCTGTCTCCGCGATTTATTGAAACAACAATGAATACTTTTCGTAAACTCAAAGTTTTTAACGACTTTTTAAACCAGGCCATTATGATGGCGGAGGAAGATTAATATGGGCCAAAAAAGACTTTTTTATGTATTGTGGGCTGCACTTATCGCAGCCTTATTGTTCGCGTATGCCAAATTTTACGATAATGAATTTCATTTCGACGATTCGCATACCATATTGAATAATCCCTATGTGCGTGATATCGGGAATATCCCTTTGTTTTATACCAAAGGACCCGAGACTTTCAGCACTTTGCCTTCGAATCAAAGCTACCGTCCTTTTGTTACCACAACCCTGGCCATTGACTATTGGCTCAGTACAAAATTATACGATGACGGCGACGGATATCATCCGCAACCCTATCATTTCACCATGATGCTAAGCTATATTTTATTGCTGGTTTTGCTTTATCTTTTGGTGATAAAATTATTTGATAAAGCCATGAAAACCAAGTGGAATCGTTGGGCTGCCTTATTTGTTACTTCATGGTATGGATTGCATGTGGTCAATGCGGAAACGCTGAACTATGTTATCTCCCGTTCCGACCTTCTGTCCACTTTGTTTGTGGTGGCTTCTTTTGTGTTGTTCGTCTATTTCCCCAAACAACGAAAATGGGGGTGGTTCCTGATTCCTTTTGCATTGGGAATGCTGACCAAACTGACTACGGCCATGTTTATGCCAATGTTGGCGATTTATTTCTTTTTGTTTGAGTATCCTGCGCTCCGGGCCAAACCGATGAGCCGTAGCGAACAAAGGGGGATGCATATGAAATTGTTTGCCCAGGCTGCAATATTGTTTGTGATTTTTTTAGGCGGTGTGGCATTCGTAATGAGCAATATCGGGCAGAATTTTAATCCGGGTGGCCCCTCGCGTTGGCTTTATCTGCTCACCCAGGCTTATGTTTTATTGCATTATTTTATATCCTTTTTCTACGCATATAATCTGAGTGCCGATACCGATATGGGCCTGGTAAGCGGAATGACCGACTGGCATTTTATTATAGGTTTTCTCTTTGTAATCACCATGTTGTGGATTGCCTGGAAAAGCGCGAAAGACATTAAGTATGCGCCCATAAGTTTCGGAATTCTTTGGTTTTTTATTTCCCTGGCACCTACATCCAGCCTGATTCCTTTGGCCGAGGTGGCCAATGATCACCGTATGTTTTTCCCCTTTGTGGGTTTGAGTTTCGCCGTGGTGTGGGCAATTTATCTGAAACTGTGGCAAATGCGTGCGCAAGTGGAAAATTCCGCTGCCATACGTTACACCCTGTATTTGCTCATCGCCCTTTTGCTGACGGCGCATGTTTATGCCGTTCGGAAACGTGTGGAAGTTTGGGATAACGGAAAAAGCCTTTGGTATGATGTAACCCAAAAAAGCCCGGAAAACGGCCGCGGCTGGATGAATTATGGTTTACGCCTGATGAGCGAAGGTGATTATGAGGGTGCGATGAAGGCCTATCGTAAAGCGCAACAATATACGCCACATTATCCTTATTTATACACCAATATCGCTATTTGCCTTAATGCGCAGGGAAAGCCCGAAGAGGCGGAGCAGAATTTCAAGAATGCGATTAAGTATGGGAAAAACAATCATAAGACTTATTATTTCTACGCAAAGTTTTTGAAACAAAAAGGCCGTTATGATGAGGCGGAGCAGTTGTTGAAGAAATCGCTGGAACTATCGCCCAATTATACTTTTTCCTCGTATATGCTGATGGAAATTTACGCGGAGCAGTATCGATGGGATGAATTAGACGCGGTTGTTGACCGGGTACTGGCACGATTCCCGAAGGATGAAACGGCTTTGTATTACCGCACGATTGCCCGTCAGCGTTTAACCAAGCTGGATATCAAGCGTAAAGAGGCAAAAGAAAAACCTACGGTGGATAATTATATTTCTTTGAGTTTGGAATATTATAATGCAGGCCATTTTGATTCCTGCATCTGGGCCGCGAATCAGATATTGAAACTGGATCCTAATAATCTGGCGGCCTATAATAATATTTGCGCGGCGAATAATCAGTTGAAAAACTGGGATGCCGCCATAGCCGCCGGGGAAGAGGGTTTGCGTATTGATCCAAATGACCAATTGCTGAAGAATAATCTGCAAGTGGCTTTGGATGCCAAACAAAAGGCTAAGGATTGGTCGAAAATGACGGCGGAGGAATTATTGGATTTGAGTTTGAAGCTTTATGCCCGGGCCGATTATCAAGGCTGTATCGATGCCTGTAATGCTTCATTGCGTAAAAAGCCCCGTAATCCGGTGGCCTATAATAATATCTGTTCTGCCTATAATGCCATGCATCAGTGGGATAAGGCGGTGCAGGCAGGGGAACAAGCCGTTAAATATGCTCCGGACTTTAAGCTGGCGCAAAACAATTTGGCCTATGCAAGGCAAATGTTAGATGAAAATAAATGATATTCTGCTCCATTTGTTGATTAATTGGAACAAATGTTCATTAAATTTGCTCGACCAAAAAACCAAAATATGGCACGCCCTGTTCGTTATCGAAAAGTACAATATCCGCCGCTAATCAAGGAGTTTATCCCTGTGGGAATCCATGCGAAAGAGGATGAGGTTGTCAATCTGCTGATGGAGGAATATGAAGCTATTCGCTTGATGGATTATGAGCATTTGAATCAGGTGGAAGCGGCAAAACGGATGGAGGTATCGCGCCCGACGTTAACCCGTATTTATGATTCCGCGCGCAAGAAACTGGCTATGGCCCTGGTGAATTCCATGAAAGTGGTGGTAGGCGGCGGCCGGGTGGCCTTTGATCATGAGTGGTTTCAGTGTCTGGATTGCGGTACGCTTTTTCAGGTGGAAGATCCGGAGCAGGTGGAAAAATGTCCGCAATGTGCGTCGGATAAACTATTGCACCTGAATGATGAATTACGCCGTCAGCCCCGCCGCAGACACCAGTATCACAGGCGCCATGAGGCTACGGGCCATACCGGCTATTGCAAATGTCCGCAATGTGGAAAGCGGGTGTCGCACCGACCGGGAAAACCGTGCAGGGAAATGATATGCAAGGATTGTAATATTTCGATGCGAAGGGATGAAGTTTAGGATTTTTGATTTGAGATTTCAACCTGCACAATGGCTACGGTCGATAAATTTGATGTTTGAATTTAAAAATTCATAATTTAATAACTTAGAAAAGCGAAAAGATGAATACAAAAATAGCAATACCACTGGCGAACGGCCGTTTGAGTGTCCACTTCGGACATTGTGAGCAGTTTGCTTTGATTACCATAGAAAACAATGAAATTATTCGTGAAGAGATTGTGAATCCGCCGGAGCATTTTCCGGGTTCTTATCCCAATTTTCTGGCCGGACAGGGCGTGAAAGAAGTGATTGCCGGAGGCATTGGCGGCAAGGCCGTTGATATTTTCAGAGCCAACGGCATTCAGGTACATACCGGAGCGCAACCCAAGAGTTTGCGCGAACTGGCCGAAGATTTCGTTAAAGACCGTTTGCAAACCGGAGCCAATGATTGCCATAATGACGGAACTTGCTAAACATTTATGGACGGGCGTTTGAAGATAGCAATAGCCGGAAATAAAGGTGGTGTCGGCAAGAGCTTTGTTGCCATCAATCTTTTTCATGTGGCGAATGCTAAGCAGGAAGAAGCTTGTACCCTGTTTGACGCCCATATTCAGGTGCCCGGATTATATCATTTTTTTAAGGACTTGCCCAAACGCACGAGCTATATGGTGGATGTGCGTATTCCTGAAATCGATCAGAATGCCTGTACTTTTTGTGGCCGCTGTGTGCATTATTGCGCTTTCGATGCCATATTGATGATTAAAGAGGCGGGGCACATCAAAGTAATGGACGACTATTGCACTTCCTGCGGGGCCTGTGTTTATGCCTGCAACGACGGAGCCATCAGCGAGCGCGGCGAGCATCTGGGGCGGGTAAGCGATTATCAGTTGCCGCATGGACGCTTTCTCGAAGGCCGCATGTTTGCCATTCGTCCGTTGGCCAGTCCGGTGATTATCAAGCTGAATGAGCTGCTGCCTGAAAAAGGCGTAATCATCGTGGATACACCGCCCGGAAATTCTTATCCTTTTGCCGAGTCGGTGCGTGATGCCGATTTTGTGGTTTTGGTAGCCGAACCCGGTTTCGGGGGAATGGAGAATCTGAAGAAGGATGCCGATATCTTGGCACGGATGAAGCTTGGTTTTGGGGTGCTTATTAATAAATCCATCGGTGATACCGCAACGATTAAAGATTACTTACAGCGACAAAATATACCGCTATTGGCGGAAATAGCGTTTCAGCGCGCTTATGCCGAAATGCACAGCAAGGCCGAGATTGTGGTGAATAAGAATCAGGCTTTACGACAGGTTTTTGAAAAGCTTTTTTATAAGATTCAGAATCTGAAGGAAGGAGGCGCGGCATGAAGCAAATAGGAATTATCAGCGCTAAAGGAGGAGTGGGGAAGACCTGCCTTACTGCGGCATTCGCCACTATCGCCGAGCAACTTATCTTGGTGGATGCCGATACGGAATCGACCGATTTGCGCGCTTTATTGGCCTCCGAAGTACAGTATGAGGAGAAGGTGGAAGCAAACGGCCCCGTACAGATTGACGAGGACGAATGTATCCGCTGCGGTTTGTGTAAAGCTATTTGCCATTTCGATGCCGTGCAAAACAATTTTGGCGTCTATAGTGTGCAGGTGCAGCATTGCCAGTCTTGCGATTTATGTCTGAAGGCCTGCCCGGTTAGTGCGATTAGTCATCTGGAAAAGCCGCAAAATATTTGGGGAACGGCGCATTCGCGATTCGGTCCTTTGGTATATGCCCGTTTGGCGCCGGGAGAGGATTTGAATGGCAACTTAATCAATATTATCCGTGAGCATGCCCGTGAATTGGCGGAGCAGCAACAACAACATTTGATTCTGATTGACGGGCCGCCTGCTATTGGTTTCGCCGTAGCATCGGCCATATCGGGTGCCGACCTGGCGCTTGTGCTTATTGAACCCACGGCCGGCGCGGTGCACGATCTGCATAAGGCGATTCAGTTAACGGCCCGCTATGAAGTGCCGATTGCTTGTTTGATTAATAAATGTGATTTGAATCCGGAGATGACGGAGGAGGTAAAGCAATATTGTCGTATCAACAATATCCCTTTGCTTGGTGAAATTGCCTTCGATCCGGCTTTTATGGAAGCGCAATTAGCAGGAAAAACCGTGATGGAATATGAGGATGCAACGGATGAACTGAAAGTTAATTTACAGGAAATATGGGCACAAACCGCTAATCTGGCAGGCAGCTAAGCGTACGAAGATTGAACAGCATCTGGGGAAGTATATGAAGATGTACGGATATGAGTAATTGGCTTTATAAGATTAAGTAGTTGTTGCACAAAGGGCGCGCAAATATTTATTGAACCATATAAGGTATATAAGTTCATATAAGTTTTTGATGGTTTCACTGTGTGCAACACTGTGTAACTCTGTGAAATCGATAGGTAGCTGTTACACAAAGGACACAGAGAAGACGCAGAGTTGCGCCCACTAAATTTAGAGCCTGATAATCATGAATGAGCCGATTATAATTTTCAGCAAGCTGAAAATTTATAAAGAATCAGGTAAATCAGAGAAATCAGTATCAGTAGAAGATAGGATAAGGTTTCTTAGACGCAGATTTGTATGATT
>CAYUAN010000318.1:0-1504 GCA_964442545.1 uncultured Prolixibacteraceae bacterium
TAAAGAATATAAAAGCGCTGGAAACTGGAGTTCCCGCTTTTGGTATATTGACATTCACAAAAAACAGGATTAACATGAAGTTAAAGAGCAAAACCGGATTAACCATAATACTGCTATTTATAACACTTTCGGCCATGTTGGCGGATGAGAAAAAGGAATCCTATATTGCAGAAATCACGGCCTGGCAGGAAGAACTAAACCGGGAGTTTGCCGATTCGTCCGAGTCGCCACTGACGGCGGAAGACCGGGCGCGTTTTCACGGGCTCGACTTCTACCCCATTGATATTCGTTATCGTGTTACAGCCCGTTTCGAGCGAACACCGGACGAGAATCAGTTCGGTATGAAAACTACTACCGAGCGGCGGCCCGTTTATGTGCGCTACGGTATCGCCTACTTCAAGCTGTTCGACAAAAACCTGAAAATCAATATTTACCAAAATATCCACCTGTCGAAGAATGAAAAGTACAAAGACTATCTTTTTATGCTGTTTACGGATTTGAGCAGCGGAAAAGAAAGCTATGCCGGGGGACGTTATATTGACCTTCGCATTCCTGAGGGCGATTCCATCATCATCGATTTTAACAAAGCCTACAACCCTTACTGCGCTTATAATCATAAATACTCCTGCCCCATTCCGCCCGAAGAAGACCATTTCGACCTGGAGATTCGCGCAGGATGTAAAAAGGGCTTTCATTAAAGAATAATATACATGAGGTGCTCATTGATTTCCAAATTGACAAGCAATGATAGTCGCTCTTTTTCGGAATTACGAAAAGACGGAATACTGAATGTTTATGGAAAGCGTATTGAAATCCTGCAACCAAAGATGCTGATGAAGCTTAGAGATTTAAGCTAAAAAAAAAAGAGGCGATTCTTTTGGAACAGCCTCTTCTTGTTATTGGAAATGCGGTCTTCGTTTATTGAATAATTATTTTCTCCACACGATTAATCTCCGCACCCCTTATCCGTAAGGTATATACCCCTTTAGCAAGTTTACTTGCATCAATCTTTATCAGTTTATGCGCATGGTATTTATACTCATTGCGGTAAACCTCCTGGCCTTGCATATTATATAAGCTTAAATCGATTTTCTCGTCAGCGAGGCCGTCAAACTCAATATTGATGATACCGTCCGTCGGATTGGGATATATTTTTATGATATAATCCCCGGAACTTTGGTTTACGGAAACACAACTCATAACATTTATATCAATCGTATCCTCGGCATAACAATCCGGAGCGTTCCACACTTTTACAGTAATTGTATTGACCCCCAAATTATTATTTGTTCCTGAATACATGATTGTTTGCGTGGTATCGCCCGTGCTCCAATAGTATTTCGTAAAACCACTACCGGCATCCAATTGTATTGATGTTCCGACACATAAATTAACATCCGGTCCCAGACTCACCTGCGGCACCGGCTTCACATCCACGGCAATGGAATCGGTAACGGAACATCCCTGGGTATTGGTAATTGTTACATAATAATTGGTAATACCC
>CAYUAN010000319.1:0-7360 GCA_964442545.1 uncultured Prolixibacteraceae bacterium
AATATCGACTGGAATGTTACCGCGCGTTTCAACCACCCTTTTATTAAGGTTTTCGAAGAAGAACGGGAGCTGACCGTGATGCTGCTGATTGATGTCAGCGGCTCAAACAATTTCGGTACCCGCAAAGAGTTTAAGTCCGAAGTGATTACCGAGGTGGCCGCCATTCTGGCTTTTTCGGCCATTCAAAACAATGACAAGGTCGGCGTAATCTTTTTCAGCAATAAGGTGGAACGCTTTATCGCCCCGGCAAAGGGCCGCACCCATATTCTGCGCATCATTCGCGAAATGCTCGATTTCAAACCCGAGGAGAAAGGCACCAATATCGAAGAAGCTTTGCGTTTTCTGACCAATGCGGTAAAGAAAAGATGCACCGCCTTTATCCTGAGTGATTTTATGGACGGTGATTTCGCGAAAGCCCTGCGTATTGCGAGCCGCAAGCACGACTTGGGCGCCATTCGCATTTACGACGAGCGTGAAACCGAATTGCCCGATGTGGGCTTAATCAAGGTTCAGGATGCCGAAAGCGGTAGTGAGCAATGGATTGACACATCCAATAAGGAACTGCGTGACAGTTACCGCCGCCACTATCTGAACCGTGTGCAGCTCAATCAAACAATCTTCCGCTCGGCCGGTGTCGATTCGGTGGAAATCAATACCGCCGAGGACTATGTGAAGCCCTTAATCAAATTGTTCAAAATGAGAGAAAGCCGTTACTAATGTTGAAGAGGAAAGTGATGAACATATTTGCAAAATACAGAATATTGTCAGGATTGTTGCTGCTGCTTCCGCTAATGCTGTCTGCGCAGCAATTTACGGCTGTCGAGCCCCTGCAGTTTAAGCTGTCGCTGGACACCAACAAAATGCTGATTGGCGAGCAAACACAGCTGCATTTACAAGCCGAATTTCGTAAAGGAAGCGTATTGCAATGGCCACAAATCGGCGATACCATTACGGCAGATATCGAAGTGGTACGCAAATCGGCTATTGATACAATAGCTTCAAATAAGGTAGATTTTATTATTCTGAATCAGGATATTACAATTACTGCTTTTGACAGCGGTTATTTTGTAATTCCCCCGATGCACCTTTTATATAACAGCGCGGGCAGCGCACTGGACAGCACGGCTATGATTGCCGAAAGCAACGCCCTGCTGCTCGAGGTAAAAGGCATCCCGGTGGACCTGAAAAAAGAATTCAAAGACATCAAACCCATTCTGGAGGAACCTATCCGCTTTTCGGAAATTCTCCCCTGGCTGTTGGCCGCCTTGGGTTTAATCGTGCTTGTTTTGCTGATCATCTACATTTACAGTCGCTATAAGCAAAACAAACCGCTGTTGCCCATACCGCAAGCACCTAAAGAGCCGGCGCATATTATCGCACTGAGAAAGCTAAATGCACTGAGTGACAAAAAGCTGTGGCAAACTGGCGCCGTTAAGGAGTTTTACTCCGAACTGACGGATATTATGCGCGAGTATATGGAGCACAGTATGCACTTCGGCGCGATGGAAATGGTGAGTGACGATATTATCAGTAATCTGGAGCAAAAAGGGCTGCCTGAGGACTTAATGCAAAGCACGCAGGAAGTGTTGCAAACGGCTGATTTGGTAAAATTCGCTAAAATGAAGCCCCTGGCCGACGAAAACGACCGGGCCTTAAAATGGGGATTCGATTTTGTGGAGCATACCCGGCCACGGGAAGAAAAGAATGTTGAACCCGAAAAAACCAAGGAGCTATGATGTACTATCTGAAAAGCCTGACCTTTGCGCAGCCCTACTGGTTTTTGTTGCTGTTGCTTGTTCCTGTATTCGTCTTCCTGTATATCAGGCGACGTAACAAACAACAAGCAAGTCTTCGCCTGTCGAATATCGATTGGCTAAAGGACAAGCCGGGAAAAAGCCTGCGGCAAAAGCTGATTTTCATCCCTTTCAGTCTGCGTATGCTGGCCCTGATTTTCTTGATTATCGTGATGGCACGGCCGCAATCATCTTTGCAACGTAAAAAGGTGAATATCGAGGGTATTGATATCATAATGGCATTGGACGTTTCGGGCAGTATGCGCGCGATGGACCTGAAACCCAATCGCTTGGAAGCAGCCAAGAAGGTAGCACAGCAGTTTATCGACCAACGGCCCAACGACCGTATCGGCCTGGTAATTTTCAGCGGGGAAGCATTCACCCAATGTCCGCTGACTACCGACCACAAAGTATTGAAAAGTCTGTTCAAGCCCATCCACAGCGGGATGATCGAAGACGGAACCGCCATTGGCGACGGACTGGCCACGGCCATTAACCGCATCAAGGACAGCAAGGCCATCAGCCGGGTGATTATCCTGCTGACGGACGGCGTACAGAACCGCGGAGCCATCGATCCTGTTTCGGCCGCCGAAATTGCCAAAACCTACGGCATCCGTATTTACACCATCGGTGTGGGCACCAAAGGCGAGGCGCCTATGCCCGTACAAACGGCTTTCGGAGAGCAAATAATGCGGGTGCCTGTGGAGATAGATGAGGACGTACTGAAAAAGGTGGCTGAAGTTACCGACGGACGCTATTTCAGGGCCACCAGCAATAAAAGTCTTGAGCAGGTTTATCAAGAGATTGACAAGTTGGAAAAATCGAAAATCGATGTGGATATTTTCCAAAATAAATATGAGGAGTTTTTACCCTTTGGACTGATTGCCTTGGGGTTATTCCTCCTGGAGCTATTATTGAGAATGACCATATTTAGAACAAAACCATAAGGAACGATGAATATATTTCAGTTTCAAAACGAAATTTATCTGTACGGGCTGCTGCTGATTCCGGTATTGAGCCTGATATGGTTTTTATTGCGCGCCAACAGCCGGCGACAAATGGAAAAGCTTGGCGATAAAGAACTGGTGCAGCGACTGATGCCGGACTTCTCGCCCCAAAAGAAAAACTGGAAATTCAGCCTGTTGATGCTGGCCTTGGCCGCAATGATTATTATGTTGGCCAATCCGCAAGTGGGTTCGAAGATTGAAAAGGTACAGCGCAAGGGAATCGACCTGATTATCGCTTTGGACATCTCCAACTCGATGCTGGCCGAAGATATAAAACCCAACCGTTTACAGGCGGCCAAGCAGGCCATATCGCGTCTGGTAGACCGTCTGCAAGGCGACCGTATCGGACTGATTGTATTTGCCGGCGAGGCCTATACACAACTGCCAATTACTACCGATTACAGTGCCGCCAAGATGTTTCTTTCGTCGGTGAATACCGATTTTATCAACGCCCAGGGAACATCCATTTCACGGGCCATCGAGTTGGGACGCAACACCTTTAAGGATATGGAAGGCGATGCGGAAACCGGAAAACGAAACCGGGCCATCGTGATTATCACCGACGGTGAAGACCAGGAAGAAGGCGCCGTGGACCAGGCCAAAGAAGCGGCCAAAGAGGGCATTATTATTTATACCATCGGCATGGGAACCGAACAGGGCGGCCCTATCCCACTCTACCGCAACGGCAGGATGTACGGCTACAAAAAAGACCGTCAGGGCCATACGGTGATTACACGCTTGAACCAGATTGAACTGCAAAAGATTGCCGCCGCCGGAAACGGTATTTTCGTTCGGGCCAGCAACAGTGCCGTAGGATTGAATAAGATATTGGATGAGATTAACAAGCTCGATAAAACCGAAATCGAATCGAAAGTATTCAAAGATTATGAGAGTCATTTTCAGATATTTGCTTTTATTGCAATACTCATGATTATTATCGAGTTATTAATTAGTGAGCGTAAAGGGAAATTAATGAGTAAGATCAACTTTTTTGAATGATGAGGACGATGAAAACGAGCAGATACTTTATAGGCGGACTTTTACTAGTGCTGACGGCATTCGGCAATGTTTCGCTTTATGCCCAGCAAAATAAGGTATTGCGCCTGACGCGACAGGGAAACGACGATTATTCGAAGGAGAATTTCAAAGAGGCCGAGCTAAACTATCGCAAGGCTTTGGAGCTGGACCCGAGTCATTTTACGGCCCAATACAACCTGGCCAACGACCTTTACCGGCAAAAGCAATACAAAGAAGCGGCCGAGGAGTATAAAAACCTGATTGACCGTGCGCCCGACGATCAAATCAAGGCAAAGATTTATCATAATCTGGGGAATTGCCAATTGCAGCAAAAGCAATACGAGGAAAGCGTGAACGCATTTAAGAACGCGCTGAAACTCGATCCGGGTGATGAGGAAACACGCTACAACTACGCTTACGCCAAAGCCCAATTGCAAAAACAGCAACAGCAACAAAAGCAAAATAAAAATCAGGATAAAAAGGACCAAAACAAGAAGGACCAAAACAAAAAAGATCAGAAGAATCAGGATAAGCAGAATCAGGATAAGCAGAATCAGGACAAAAAAGATCAACAGAATAAAGACAAACAACAGCAGGACAAGAAAGATCAGGATAAAAAGAATAAAGACCAGAACCAGCAAAATCAGGATCAAAACAAACAAGACCAACAGAAAAAAGACCAGCAACAAAAGGGAGATCAAGATAAAAAGAACGAGCAACAGAAACAGCCGCAAGGCCAGCAGCCGCAGAAGCTATCGAAGCATGAGGCTGAGCGCATTTTGAAAGCTATGGAGCAAAAAGAAAAAGAGACAAAGAAAAAGTTGGACCGCAAAAAGGCCAAAGCTGTTCCTGTGAAAACTGAAAACGATTGGTAGAATTGAAAATTAAAAGAGCTATGAAGCTAAAAACATATATAATATTCGGACTTCTTTTACTCACCGGCGGCTTGCTGCAGGGGCAGGATATCAGCTTTAAGGTGCAGGCCCCCACCATGGTGGAAGAAGGAAGTCAGTTCCGGATTACCTATGTGGTCAATGCCGATGTGGACGACTTTCAAGGGCCTGAGTTCACCGATTTCCAACTTCTGGGCGGGCCGAGCGTATCCACCTCGTCCAGCTTCCAGATAATCAACAATCGCACAAGTCAGAGCATCGAACGCTCCTACACCTATTACGTGCGGGCCACCAAAGCAGGCACCTTTATGGTTCCGCAGGCGCAAATCACGGTAAACGGGAAAACATATAAATCGGGCCAGTGGTCGGTGAAGGTGGTTAAAGCCAAAGGTGGCGCCTACAAATCGGCCAGTAAGAAAGCCATGTCCGAAGAAAACCCCGCCAACTTTGACCCCGAAGGCCGGGTATTTGTGAAAACACTGGTAAGCAAACGCAAAGTATTTGTGGGCGAGCCCATTATTCTGGTGCAAAAGCTCTATTCCAAAGAACGCATTGCCAATATTACCGATTTCAAAGAACCCACCTATAACGGTTTCTGGAAAGAAAACATTGATATCGGGGATTTGAAATTGACCCGTGAAAACCTGAACGGCGAGCCCTACAATGTGGTGGTGATGCAGAAATACATTCTGTTTCCGCAAAAAACCGGTAAGTTGCAAATCGGTTCCTACCAGATTGACGCTACGGTGCAGGTTATCAAGACACGCGCCGCCCGCGACCCCATGGAGCAAATGATGTATGGCAATCGCGTGCGCTATTATGCCAACGAAAACCTGACGCTGAAGTCTAAGCCTCTTACCATAACGGTAATGCCGCTGCCCCCGGGAAAACCTGCCGGATTTAAAGGTTTGGTGGGCGATTTTACCATGGAAGCCAGCGTGGATAAAACGGAGCTTCCGGCCAATGATGCCTTTAACCTGAAAATCAAGGTAAAGGGAAAAGGGAATATTTCGTTGCTGGAGATTCCCCGTCCCGATTTTCCGCCTGATTTCGAAGTGTATGACCCTAAGATTAGTCAAAAATCGAGCACGGACGGCTCGGGCATGTCGGGCAGTAAAACCTATGAATATCTGATTATCCCGCGCAACGAAGGCGACTATATTATTCCCGCTTTCAGTTTCAGTTTTTTCAACCCGCGCACCGAAAGTTATGAAACACTCCATTCCGACACCTTCCGCATTAAGGTGGGCAAAGGAAGCGCGCAAAGCTTTACCACTACTACGGGAACCGTGGTAAACCGCGATGAAATCAAATATCTGGGAAAAGATATTCATTACATTAAAACCAATACTTCCGAGCTGCGCGAAATCGGCAGCCACAGCTTTAACTCGCTTTGGCACTTCCTGTATATGGGCATCAGCACTTTGCTGGCCATCATTTTTATTATCGTGTATAAGAAAACCGAGAAGCGGCGGGCTAACCACGGGCTGATGCGCAACAAACGCGCTACGAAAGTCGCCCGCAAGCATTTGAAGAAGGCCAAAAAGCTGCTCGGCTCGCAAGATGTCAGCGGTTTTTATGAAGATATTTCCAAAGGTTTGTGGGGCTATCTGAGCGATAAATTCAACATTCCCCGCTCCGAACTGTCGATGGATACCGTACGTGGACATCTGAGTTCGAAGAATGTGCCCAACGAACTGATTGATGAGATTATCGAGATTCTTAACTCCTGTGAATTTGCCCGTTACGCCCCGGGCGGCGGCGGCAATATGGAGGCAACCTACAATCAGGCCCTGAATATTATTAGTAAAATCGAAAAATCTTTGAAATGATGAAAAGTTTGCGAACAACCCTATTCATATTGGCCGTTTTTGTTCCCTTGATTTTACTGGCCGACGGAGCAAAAACACTCTTTCAGCATGCTACGGAGGAATATGAGAAACAGAATTACGACAGCAGCATCGCGCTGCTCGATTCCTTGCTCGACGCGGGATTAGAATCGCCCGAGCTCTACTACAACCTGGGTAATGCCTGGTTTAAGCTGGGCGAAGTGCCCAAGGCCATCTTGTATTACGAGAAGGCGAAAAAGCTGGCACCCAACGACCCGGATATCATTTATAATCTGGAACTGGCCAATACGCGCATCGCGGATAAGATTGAGCCTGTGCCCGAATTTTTCTTAACGAAATGGTGGAAACGGGCCATCAACTTTTTTAACGAAGACCAATGGATGCTGATTAATGTGTTGTCCTTCGGCTTGATGCTGATTTTTGCCGTGCTCTTTTTTGTGGCGCACAGTAAACGCAATAAGCAAATCGGCTTTTATATGGGCTTGGTATTCCTGTTTATCAGCCTGATGACCGGATTTATGGGCTACAGCAATTATAAAAACCTGAGCACGCATAATTCCGCCATTGTGTTTACTCCGACGGTAAATGTGAAAAGCTCCCCCACCGCCAACGCCAATACCATTTTCGTGATTCACCAGGGCACTAAGGTGGAACTGATTGACCAACTAAAGGATTGGTACCGCATCAAACTGGCCAATGGCAGCGTGGGCTGGATTAAAGAGGAAGACTTCGAGAAGATTTAATAATCATCGAATTGTAATCCACAGATTTGTGTTTTTACCGCGAATTGACGCGGATGG
>CAYUAN010000320.1:0-6283 GCA_964442545.1 uncultured Prolixibacteraceae bacterium
GCTTTCTTCTTTATTTTCCTCTTTGGGCGGCGCGTCAACGGCCCGTTTCATTTTGTCCAGATGTCGAATCTTGGCCTTAAAGGTATCAATCTCTTTCTTGGCACGATCAATCTTCTTTTCAAATTCTTTTTTTAGTAAATCGGCATTCTTCGAATTGGCGAAAAAGCTCATATTGTTTTCCCACAGGGTAACATCAGACTGAATTTTGTCGATTTTGCTTTTCAGGAAATTGATTTCACGCAATATGGTTTTCTTGGCCTCCGATTTATTCTTCATCTTCTCTATTTTCGACTTCAGGTTCATATTCTGAAACTCGAAACTATCGATATGCAACTCGTCCAGCAGCTTATCAATTACTTTACGGAAGTCTTTTTGTATCTTGTTCAGTTCCTTAATCGGAACCCGGCCGATTTCGCTCCATTGCTTTTGGAAATCCTTGATAATTTTCAGGTTTTCCTCTTTATTATCCCCGAATTTGAAATTTTTGATTTTCTCAATCAATGCTTTCTTCAGTTTCAGATTCTCTTCTTCTACCTGGCCGATATTTTTGAAATACTCGGCTTTGGCATCAAAGAAATGGTCGCAGGCCGCACGGAAACGTTTCCATATTTTGTCGGAATATTTTCGCGGTACCGACCCGATTTCTTTCCATTTCTTTTGCAAACGGATCAGCTCGTCCGTTGTCTTTTTCCATTCGGTACTGTCCTTAAGTTCTTCAGCCTGCTTGCAAATATCCAATTTCAGATTATAATTGTTCATTTGCTCTTCCGTCAGGCTTTTGAAATACTTCTTCCGGTTACTGAAGAAGGTGTTCATCGCTGTCTTAAAGCGCTTCCAGATATCGTCATTATGTTTTTTCGGGGCAGGGCCCAGGGTTTTCCATTCGGCAAATAATGCGTTTACCTTCTCAGTGGCGGCATTCCATTCTTTAATGCTGCTGCGCTCTTCCTCCAAAATTTCTTCCATCTTCTCGCAAAGGGCGGTTTTCAGCAGTAAATTATTTTTTTGCTCTTCGTGAAGTTTTTCGTAATACTCGTGGCGGTGTTTGTTGATTTTGTCGGTGGCCGCCTTAAAACGCTCCCAAATCTCATCTTTTTTATCCGACGGTACCGACCCGATTTCCCGCCACTTTTCATGATATTCCTGCAACAGCTTAAAAGATTTGTTAATGGATTTTTCCAAAAGCAATTCTTCCACCTTTTCGCAAAGCTCGATTTTCTTTTCCAGGTTTTTGCGCAGGTCCAGATCACGCAGCTCACGGCTTATTTGTACTTTATCCCAAAACTGGTCCACCAAAAAGTGATAGTTTTCCCACAGGTCTTTTACCTTACCCTGCGGAACCATCCCGATTTCGCGCCATTGCTCTTGCAGCTTTTTAAACTCATCATAAGTTTTCTTTAGCGGCTCGTCCGATTTTATCATCGTCCGCAGATGCTCCAACAGCTCTTCCTTTTTCTTCAGGTTTTCCTCTTTTTCCTCTTCCAGCTTTTTCAGGAAAGCGGTCCGTTTCTCCTTATAAATCTTCATTGCCTCCCTGTAATTGGCTTCGAAAGGCAGTTCCACAGTTTTATATTCGTTTTCCTCACCGCCTTCTTCAATAAATTTATCGAAAATGGCTTGTTTGTATTCTTTAATCTTGCGGATGTAATTGGCTTTTATGGCTCCGACTTTTTCCTTTACACTTAAAATATCGTCCGTTTTAACCAATTCAATCAGGCGGTCCACCAATTGTTCCAAAGAATAACTCGAAAAATCTTCAGCTTCATCTTCCTGCTCGTCCTCTTCGGTAACCTCAGCCACCAGCTTTTCGGTTTGTTCCTCGCCGGTAATTGCCTCCACGATTTCCTTGTTTTTCTCTTCCACAATGGCCTCACCGGTTTCACTTTCTTTTTTCAGTTCGGCTTCTTTTTGTTCCTCTGGAACTTCCGCTGTTTGTGCTTCCGCTTCATCGGATACCAAAGGTGCCGGGCTGGCCGTTTCGGTCGAAACATCGGTTACGGCTTCTACAATATCTTTTTCTTTTTCTTCCACAATTGCCTCTTCGGTAGAGTTTTCTTCATCAGTCTCTTCCGTATTTACGGCATCTTGCTTTTCGTTTTCCGGTGTATTTCCGGATTTTTCAGACTCTTGAGTATCTGCATTTTGCGCAGTTGTAGAATCTTGTAAATCTTCTGTTTGATTTACTTCGGTAGATTGATCTTTTGTTTCCATTTATCAAATTGCTTTTTGATAATTAATAATAGTTTTCGCACTGCACGCGTTTTTGCGGCAGGATTGCAAATGTATAAAATTTTAATGCGTTCTTAATTTATTCTAATAACGAATTTTAGAATAATTCTATACATAATGAAATATAGATGCGCTTGACTGTAAAGTTCAGAAATTCAACAAGTCACATTCTTTGTGACCAAAGTGCCCGCATACGCGTTCTTATTTTCTAACAACTTGTTATAAATTAAACGGAAAGATATGTGATATTTTCTATTTTTGTTGCCCCAAACTTGGGGAAAATAAGCGCTTATTTAAAGGACAAACATTATAGAAATCGGCGTTTTTTAATGAGCCCTGTGCAGTATTTACACTTAACGAAGAAACAATTATGAGTTTTAGAATTATTGTATTAGCAAAACAAGTTCCCGATACGCGGAATGTAGGCAAAGATGCAATGAAATCGGATGGTACGGTAAACCGTGCAGCCTTGCCGGCAATTTTTAATCCGGAAGATTTGAATGCTTTGGAGTTTGCCTTGCGGGTAAAAGACAGTCGCGACGACGCGGAAGTAATTGTGATAACAATGGGCCCGCCTCGGGCAGCCGAGATTATTCGTGAGGCGATGTTTCGCGGTGCCGATAAAGGATATTTGATTACCGACCGTAAATTTGCCGGTTCGGATACCCTGGCCACTTCTTATGCCATTTCGCTGGCTTTGAAAAAACTGGAACCTTTTGATTTGGTATTGGCCGGACGCCAGGCCATTGACGGGGATACGGCTCAGGTTGGGCCGCAGGCAGCCGAAAAAGTGGGCATACCGCAAATTACCTATGCAGAGGAGTTTCTGGGAATTAATAAAGATAAAATTAAGGTGAAACGACGTTTGGAGCGTGGTGTTGAGGTGGTTGAGGCCAAAATGCCGGCATTGCTTACCGTGCATTCATCCGCGCCCGACTGCCGTGTGCGTAATGCTAAGCGGGTGATGAAATTCAAACACGCCAAAACGGAAACCGAATTGCAGGAGCTGAGCGAAGATTATCTGGAACTGCTCGAACTGCGTCCGTATCTTAAAATTCCGCAGTGGTCGGTGGACGACCTGAATGCCGATGTGAGTTTGCTCGGATTAAGCGGTTCGCCTACCAAGGTGAAGAAGATTGAAAACGTGGTGTTTACACAAAAGGAATCCAAGCGTTTGAGCGACAGCGATCGTGATATAAATAATTTAATGAAGACATTGATTAATAGCCACGTATTGGGCTAAAAAACAAAAGATATGAAAGACGTATTTGTTTATTGTGAAATAACCGAAGAAGGCCATGTGGCTGATGTGAGTCTGGAATTGTGCTCCAAAGGGCGCAAGCTGGCGGACGAGCTGAATGTTAATCTGGAGGCCTTGGTTATCGGACATAAATTGGACGGAATTGAAGATGAATTAAAGCCCTATGGCGTGGATAAAGTATATGTGGCAGACGACAAACGCCTGTTTCCCTTTACCACATTGCCGCATGCTTCCATTTTTAGCAAAATGCTGGAAGAAACCAAAGCGGATATTGTATTGGTAGGTGCTACTTCCATTGGCCGCGACCTGGCGCCTCGTGTGGCGTCCACCTTGCGTTGCGGGCTTACTGCCGACTGTACTTCACTGGAAATCGGCGACCATTATGTAAAGAAAACGGACACTACCTATAAAAACCTTTTATACCAGATTCGTCCCGCATTTGGCGGTAATATTGTGGCTACCATTATCAATCCTGATATGCACCCGCAGATGGCTACCGTGCGCGAAGGTGTGATGAAAAAGGAAGCTGTGAAAGGAAAGCGCAGCATCGAAGTGGTAAAACTGGACGTAAAGAAATACGTTTCGGACAGTGATTTTGTGGTAAATATTATTGAACGCCATATTGAGCCCCAAAAGGTGAATATTAAAGGTGCGCAAATCATTGTGGCGGGTGGATACGGAGTTGGTTCCAAAGAGAATTTCGACCTTCTGTATCAATTGGCTGATGCCATTGGTGGTGAGGTAGGAGCTACCCGTGCGGCAGTGGATGCCGGATTTATTGAGCACGAACGGCAAATAGGTCAGACGGGTGTTACCGTACGGCCCAAATTATATATCGCTTGTGGTATTTCGGGTGCGGTGCAGCATCGCGCCGGAATGGACCAAAGTGCGCAAATCATCTCTATCAATATTGATGAAAACGCCCCCATAAGTAATATCGCTGATTATAATATTGTAGGAAAACTTGAAGATGTTTTGCCGAAAATGCTGAAATATTTTAAGCAAAATTCCAAGTAATCTAATTTAATTTTGAACTTTAATTAAGCAGACAGAAATGGCTAATATGTATAAAGATAACGAACATTTGAAGTTTCACCTTCAGCATCCTTTGATGGAGAAAATTGTTCGTTTGAAAGAAGATAATTTTTCGGATAAAGACGAGTTTGATTATGCCCCGATTGATTTCGAGGATGCGATGGATCATTACGATCAGGTATTGGAAATTGTAGGGGAGATATCGGGGGAAATTATTGCCGCCAATGCCGAAGATGTGGACCAGCACGGCCCCAAGGTGGTGGATAATCATGTGGTTTATGCCGAAGGAACGAAAAAGAATATTGAGGCAATCGTACAGGCTAAACTTTTTGGCATGTCGCTGCCGCGTAAATACGGTGGTCTGAACTTCCCGATTGTGCCTTATGTGATGGCAGCGGAGATTGTATCCCGTGCCGATGCGGGTTTTGCAAATATCTGGGGATTGCAGGATTGTGCCGAAACCATTCATGAGTTTGCCTCCGACGAAATTAAGCTGAAATACCTGCCGCGCTTTAATGATGGCGCAACAGCCGCGATGGATTTAACCGAGCCGGATGCCGGTTCCGACTTACAGGCCGTAATGCTGAAAGCGCATTATGATGAGAAAAAAGGAACCTGGTTGTTGAATGGTGTTAAACGCTTTATCACCAACGGTGATGCCGATATTTCTTTGGTGCTGGCCCGTACCGAGGAAGGAACAACCGATGCCCGCGGACTTTCACTCTTTGTGTACGATAAATCGGCCAATGCCATGAAGGTGCGCCGGATTGAAAATAAGCTGGGAATCAAGGGTTCCCCGACTTGTGAGCTGGTATTTAAGGATGCCCCTGCCGAATTGGTGGGTGATCGTAAATTCGGTTTGATAAAATATGTGATGGCCCTGATGAATATGGCCCGTCTGGGTGTTGGAGCACAGTCGGTTGGAATCGCCGAGGCCGCCTATCGCGAAGGACTGAAATATGCCCATGAGCGGGAGCAATTCGGTAAGCCTATTATCAAGTTTCCGGCTATCTACGAAATGTTGTCGAATATGCGGGCCAAGACGGATGCTATTCGTACCTTATTGTACGAAACTTCCCGTTTTATTGATGTGTATAAAGCTTACAATTTAATTTCTAAAAAGCGTAAGCTGAAACCTGAAGAGCGTAAGGAATTTAAGTATTACCAGCGTGCAGCGGATATTTATACACCCTTGTTGAAACTGTTTGCCAGCGAATATTGTAATCAGATTGCTTCGGATGCTTTGCAGATTCACGGTGGAACAGGTTATATGAAAGATTTCCCTATTGAGCGAATTTTCCGTGATGCTCGTATTACCAATATTTATGAAGGAACCTCCCAATTGCAGGTGGTAGCTGCTATCCGTGGAGTGGGGAATAAGGCCTACTTAAATATGATGCGCGAGTACGAGAAGATTGAGGTGCTGCCCGAACTGGAATATCTGAAAAACATCCTGGTAAAACTGACGCATCATTACGATAAGGTCGTGAAACGCGTTATGGCCGAAAAAGATGATGAGTATCTTGATTTTCACGCGCGTCGCCTGGTGGAGATTGCCGGAAATATCATTGCCGGTTACCTCTTGCTTTTGGATGCCAACCGTGATATTAATTACAAAAAGTCAGCAGATATCTTTATTCGTAAAGCACGAGCTGAAATCGCGCAAAATATCAGTTATATAAACAATTTCGGATTGCGCGAAATTTCTGATTTTAAGATGTAAAAAGGCAAATAAAAAACGGATCCCCGGAATAGATT